>CAYHCW010000130.1:0-7429 GCA_964355025.1 uncultured Gemmatimonas sp.
GCTCTTCCGATCTCGATGCGGCGCGCGTGCTCGGCTTCTCGCCGCAGCAGGGCGACGCGCTGGCGCTCCGGGCGGACCGTGGCTCGGCGAAGCGCACGGCCGAGGCGCTCCGGGAGACGGCAGACGGCCTCGACGCCAGCGACCCTCGCGTCCGTGCCCTCGCCGACGTCGTCGAGGGGTTGCACAAGGCGCCGCGGCATCGCGGCATCCACGTGGGGGGCTTCGTCATCACCGAGGAGCCGTTGTGCACGGTGGTCCCCATCGAACCGGCAGCCATGGACGGGCGCACGGTGATCCAGTGGGAAAAGGACGACCTCGACCCCGTGGGGCTCGTGAAGATCGACCTGCTCGGGCTCGGCATGCTGACGCTGCTGCAGGACTGCATCAAGTACGTGCGCGCCACGCGCGGCGTGACCATCGAACTCTCGCAACTCGACACCGCCGACCAGGCGGTGTACGACGACCTCTGCCGCGCCGACACGGTGGGCGTCTTTCAGGTGGAGAGCCGCGCGCAGATGAACACGCTGCCACGGCTGAAGCCGCGCAACTTCTACGACCTCGTCGTCGAGGTCGCGCTCATCCGGCCGGGGCCCATCCAGGGCCAGATGGTGCATCCGTACCTGCGGAGGCGCGCCGGTGAGGAGGCGGTCACGTACCCGCACCCGTCGCTCGAGCCGGTGCTCAAGCGCACGCTTGGCATCCCGCTCTTTCAGGAGCAGGGCATGCAGGTGGCCATCGTCGCCGCCGGCTTCACCCCGGGCGAGGCCGACGTGCTGCGCAAGGCGATGGGGCACAAGCGCAGCCACGTGCGCATGGCCGCCATCTGCGAAAAGATGATCGCCGGCATGAAGGCCAACGGCATTGCCGACGACGTCGCGCATCGCATTTACAACCAGATCAACGCCTTTGCCGACTACGGGTTTCCCGAGAGCCACGCGGCCAGCTTTGCGCTGATCGTCTACGCCAGCGCCTACCTGCGGCACTACTACGCCGCCGAGTACCTGTGCGCCATCCTCAACGCCCAACCGATGGGGTTTTACAGCGAGGGCACGCTGGTGGAGGACGCCAAGCGCCACGGCGTGCGCGTGCTCCCGGTGGACGTGCTGCGCAGCGGGTGGGATCATCAGATGGTTTGCGCCGACGGAACGATTGTCCGCCCAAAGGACGGAGTGGTGTTTGCGTCGGCAGAAAAACGACAGAGTGCGACAGAACGGACGGCTGACGGCGTACAGCGTACAGCCTACAGCTGCGGTACAAAGCCTCCGTGTGTCCGTCTCGGGCTGCGGTCCATCCGCGGGCTGGGCCCCGACGCCCGCACTCGCATTGGCCGCGCGCGCGCTGGCGGCGCCTTCACGTCGATCGACGATTTTGTGCACCGCACGCGGCTGGACCGCCGCGTGCTGCGGCTGCTCGCCGAGTCGGGGGCGCTCGACGCCTTCGTGCGCGAGGAGCCGCCCGAACGGCGGCGGCGCGTGGCGCTGTGGAAGGTGCTCGAGGCGCAACGCGGCAGCGGAGGGCCGCTGGCGCTCTTCCCCGAAGTGGCGGTGCCCACGTCGCTGCCCGCCTACACCGCCCCCGAACTCACCGAAGCCGACTACCGGCTCACCGGCGTGTCGCTGCACGGGCACCCCATGCGGCACCTGCGCGTGCTGCTGAAGCTCAACGACGTCGCCACAGCCAGGGCGCTGCTCGAGCAGGGACGCGACGGCGAGCCGGCGGGGATGGCCGGGCTCGTCATCTGCCGCCAGCGCCCGGGTACTGCCAAGGGGTTCGTCTTCCTGACGCTCGAAGACGAGACGGGCATGGTGAACGTCGTCGTCACGCCGCAAGCGTTCGAACGGCAGGCGCTGCTGATCTCGCGCACGCCGCTGCTGCTGGTGCGCGGCACGCTGCAGGTGGAACAGCGCGTCGTCAACATACGCGCGCGGGAGTTTTACCCGCTGGAGGGGGCAATCGAGGCGCGCTCGCACGATTATCACTGAGCTTCCGGAATCCGAGGTCCGGCATCACCTTTCCCGCATGGAACGAACCACCTGGAGCACCCTCGCCGGCGCCCTGCTCGGCGTCAAGGGTCTACAGCGCGTCATGTACACCGCGCTGATGCGCATCACGGGTCGCAACAGTCGGGTCTTCAACACCGAAACGGAAGCGCTTGCCTGGCTCGAAACCGAGGCACACGGCGCCGAGAGCACGGCATAGTCCACGGTCTCCCCCTCCCCCCGCTCCTCCTCCCATGACAACGCCCCCCGTTGAACTGGCACAGGCCACGCTGGCCGGCGGTTGCTTCTGGTGCCTCGAAGCCACCTTCGAACGGCTGCGCGGCGTGTCCGCGGTCAAGAGCGGATATGCCGGCGGCGCCCGGCCACACCCGACGTACGAACAGGTGTGCAGCGGCGTCAGCGGTCACGCCGAAGTCGTGCAGGTCACGTACGATCCGCAGCAGATCAGTTACCACGACCTGCTGGAAGTGTTCTTCACCATCCACGACCCCACGCAGCTCAACCGCCAGGGACCAGACGTGGGTTCGCAGTACCGTTCCGCAATTTTTCCGCACACGAGCGTTCAGGAGGCCGAGGCGCGTGCGGCCATCGGGGAGCTCGTGCAGCAGGGCATCTACGACCATCCGATCGTGACGACGGTCGAAGCAGGCGCTACCTTCTGGCCGGCGGAGTCGAATCACGACCGCTACTTCAAGCGGCACCCGTTCCAGCCGTATTGCCTGGCGATCATCGCACCGAAGGTCGCCAAGCTCCGCCTCAAGCACGCCGACAAGCTCACGGACTGACTTTCTTCACAGGGAGAGTGCTTCCATGTTTCGCACCATCGACGACTTTGCCACCGCGTGGGCGTACGAATCCGAGGGAACGCTGAAGGTCCTGCGGAACCTCACCGACGCGTCGCTGGCGCAATCCGTTGCGCCGGGCGGCCGCACGCTCGGCTTCCTGGCGTGGCATATCACCTGCACGCTCGCCGAGATGGGGGGACACGCCGGGCTCCCGGTGACCGGCCCCACCGACAAGACGCACCCCGACGTGCCGGCGAAGACGGCCGACATCGCCATCACGTACGAGGCGGCCGCGGCCTCGCTCCTCGCTGCAGTGCGCGCACAGTGGACCGATGCGCAGGCCGGCGACCTCATTCCGATGTATGGCGAGCAGTGGCCCAAGGGCGTGATGCTGTCGGCGCTCGTCAATCACCAGGCGCACCATCGCGGCCAGATGACCGTGCTCATGCGGCAGGCCGGCGTACCCGTGCCGGGCATGTACGGCCCTTCGCGGGAAGAATGGGTGGCGATGGGCATGCCGCCAATGCCCTGAGCCGCTGATGTACGAACACCGCTCCGCTCCCTTGCTCGCACGCCAGCTCTTCTGGCGGCGCATGGTTTCGCACGGAGGCGCGGCGGCGGCCGTCATCGTCCTGTCGCTGTGCGCCGGCACCGTCGGCTATCACGTGCTTGCCGAACTCCCCTGGGTGAACGCGTTCGAGAATGCCTCCATGATCCTGGGCGGCATGGGTCCGGTGGACCCGATCGCCTCCACGGCGGGCAAGCTCTTCGCGGCGTTCTATGCGCTCTACTCCGGCGTCATCTTCCTGCTCGTCGCCGGACTGATGGTGGCGCCCGTGTTTCACCGCCTGTTGCACCACTTCCACCTGGAAGACGGCAGGCGCAAGTGACGGGGCCCGCGCCGCGACGCGCACCGCTGCGGGTCCTCGCCGGCGCGGCGTTCCTGATGGCAACGTCCGCCATCGGGCCGGGGTTCCTCACCCAGACCGCCACCTTCACCGAGCAGCTCGGCGCGAGCTTCGGCTTCGCCATTCTCATCTCGATCCTGTTCGACCTCGGCGCGCAGCTCAACATCTGGCGCGTACTCACCGTCAGCGGACGCCGCGCGCAGGACGTGGCCAACCTCGTGGTGCCGGGGATGGGACACCTGCTCGCCTGCCTCGTGGTGCTCGGCGGGCTCGCCTTCAACGTCGGCAACGTCGCCGGCGCGGGCCTCGGCCTCAACGTGCTCTTCGGGCTCGACGTGCGAGCCGGCGCCGTGCTGAGCGCCGCGCTCGCCGTGGCGCTCTTTCTCGTGAAGGAAGCGGGCCGCGCGATGGATCGCTTTGCCGTGGCACTCGGTTTCGTGATGATTGCGCTCGCCGTGTACGTCGCCATCGCGTCGGCGCCGCCCGTGGGTGAGGCGCTGCTGCGCAGCGTGGCGCCCGAGCGCATCAATCCGCTGAGCATCATCACGATCGTCGGTGGCACGGTGGGCGGCTACATCACGTTCGCCGGTGCGCACCGGTTGCTCGACGCGGGAATCAGTGGTGTTGAATCGGTGGGCGCCGTCACGCGCTCGGCGACGAGCGCCGTCGTCATTGCGTCGCTCATGCGCATTGTGCTCTTTCTTGCCGCACTCGGCGTCGTGTCTCACGGGCACGCGCTCGACCCGGCCAACCCGCCGGCGTCGGTGTTCCGCCTGGCCACCGGGGAGGCAGGATACAAGGTCTTTGGCGTGATCATGTGGTCGGCGGCGATCACCTCCGTCGTCGGCTCGGCGTATACGTCGGTGTCATTCCTGCGTGGCCTGCTGCCGCGTGTCGAGGAGCGGTGGTCGCGGCTCGTCATCGGATTCATCGTCCTGTCGACGATCGTCTTTGTGACGGTCGGCCGGCCGGTACGGGTGCTGATTGTGGTGGGTGCGCTCAATGGCCTCATCCTGCCGCTGTCGCTGGGCGTCATGCTCGTCGCCGCCAATCGCCGCGCCGTCGTGGGCGCGTACCGCCATCCAATGGCGCTGACCATCGGTGGCGCCGTCGTGGCGCTCGCCATGGCGTGGCTGAGCGTGCTGACGCTCACACGCGAGCTGCCGGCGCTGATGCGCTGAGGGCCACCGCCGGATAAGTTGAGCGGACACCCCGGTTCGGAGCCGTCGATGACAGCACCCGCATTCGTTGACCAGCTGCGCGCGATCCTGTTGCGCGACCTGCGTGCCCTGCGCCGCGAGATCGAGGCGTATCCCGATGACGCGTCCGTATGGGCCGTCCCCGAGGGCATCTCCAACTCGGGCGGCACGCTGGTGCTGCACCTGGTGGGCAACCTGCGCTCCTTCGTGGGACGCGTGATCGGGGACGACGGCTACGAGCGCGACCGGCCACGCGAGTTCTCCACGCGCGACCTGCCCCGCGCCGAGTTGCTGCGCGACATTGACCTCACGATCACGGCGGTCGACCGCGCGATGCCCACGCTGACGGCCGAGCGGCTGGCCTCCGAGTACCCGATGGCCATCGGCCTCGTGAAGGTGAACACGCAGGACTTTGTCGTGCATCTGGCCGTGCATCTCGGGTATCACCTGGGGCAGGTGGACTATCACCGGCGCATCGTCACGCGAGCGAGCGCAACGGTGGCGACCGTGGCGCCCGCCGAGTTGAGCAGCGCCACGCCAGTGAGCGCCGCGTGAAGCCGAAGAAGGGTGCGCGCGAGTGGGTGTTGTTCGGCCGGCCCTGGGGCGAGTGGATCTTCCTTCCGGTGATCGCCCTGCTCGGCCTCAACGCGATCCGCAACGGCCTCGGCGAGGGCTTCAGCGGCTTGCGCCAGTGGTCGGTGCAGGCGGGCAACATCGTGTCGGGCCTCGCGGCCCTTGGCGTCGTCGCCGCCACCATTACCGGACGCGCATTCGGCATCGGGCTGCTGTTGGTGTTTGCGTTGACCGTCTGCGTCACCGCCCCGATGGCAGCCTGGAGCTACGGGGACGCATCGATCTCCGGCGCGTTCGCCGCCTTCCTTGGTACGGCCTTGGCGTGCCTTGGCATCGTCTGGTACGGCACGCGACGGCTCCACGCCTCCATCACGCTGCGGCAGTGGCCGGCCCTTGTGGCGGACCACGCGGCAGCGGCCGATGAGTTCGTGGCGGCCATCAGCCGGATGTCGGCATCGGAGTGGACGTCGCGCCGGGCGCCAGAGGCGTGGTCGGCCGCCGAGATCACCGACCATCTGGCGCGCACCTACTCGCAGTTCGCGGGCGAGGCGCGCGGCAAGAACTCGCTGCGCATTCGGCTTGGCCCGGTGCGGCGCACGCTGGCGCGCCTCTTCGTGAAGCCGGGCCTGCTGAGGGGCGCGGCATTTCCCAAGGCGAGGGCGCCGCGCGAGTTGCGCCCGAGCAACGGCCCGGCCACTCCGGCCGACGGCGTCGCCCTCTTTCGCGCCACGGGTGACGCCTGCCTGCGCGACCTCGAGATCCTGCACGTGCGCCGTCCGTATCGCCGGATGGTGCATCCCTACCTGGGCGCGCTGCCGCTGTACGAGATCATCCAGTTCGCATCGCAGCACGTCCGCCATCATCGCCGGCAGCTTCTGTCGTAGATACGACGCTCGTTCATTCCGTGGAGGCTCAATGACGTCTCGCCGAGATGCCGTAAAGACCCTGGCCGCGCTCGCCGCCGCCGGCCTGCTCCCCAGCTCGGCGCGCGCCATGCGCTCGAACGCCGATTCCATTGGTCGCGTGGGGGTGCAGCTCTACACCGTGCGAGCGGCCATGGGCATTGACGTGCCTGGCACTCTGCAGGCGGTGGCGAGACTCGGGTACCGCGAAGTGGAGTTTGCCGGCTACTTCTTTTACTCGCCGGCCGACATTCGGCACATGCTCGAAGACAGCGGACTCACGTCGCCCTCGACGCACCTCGGGCTCGACGACGTCCGGCAGCGGTTCGACGCGATGGTCAAGACCGCACGCGTCGTCGGACACCATTACCTGACGGTGGCCTCGCTCGACATGCGCGACATCAAGACGCTCGACGACTGGAAGAAGGTCGCCGACGTTTTCAATGAGGCGGGGCGACAGGCGCAGGGGGCAGGGCTGCGCTTCGCCTACCATAATCACGCCATCGAGTTCGTGCCGGTAGACGGCCAGATCCCGATGGACGTGCTCATTGCCGGCACCGACCCGTCGCTGGTCACGTTCGAGATGGACCTGTACTGGGCCACGAAGGCGGGGCACGACCCACGCACGTATTTCGCGCGATTCCCCGGACGCTTCGAGCTGGTGCACGTCAAGGACTCGAAGGGCGCGCCGGAGCACGCGATGACTGAGGTCGGCGCCGGCACGATGGACTGGAAGGGCATCTTCGCGCAGCACGACCAGGCCGGCATCAAGCACTACTTCGTGGAACACGACCAGCCCGCCGATGCGATGGAGAGCATCCGGGTCTCGTTCGACTACCTGAAGGCGTTGAGGTTTTAGAGATGCTAGGTGCCAGGGGCTAGCATCTAGCACCTAGCACCTAGCACCTATCCCAGCGCCTCCTCCAGGCTCCCCACCAGCGTCTTCAACACCTTGATCCGCGCGTGGTACTTGTCGTTGGCCTCCACCAGGGTCCACGGCGCGCGCGCCGTCGAAGTGCGGGCCACCATGTCGCAGACGGCGTCGCTGTACGCCGCCCACTC
>CAYHCW010000131.1:0-7418 GCA_964355025.1 uncultured Gemmatimonas sp.
GGATGTCACGGCCGCGCACGCGGGCGAGCTCGGCGGCGGCAAGATAGAGATCAAACGTCGCGCGCGCTTCGGTGGAGCGCGCGGTGAGCAGCGCATACTGCGCGTCGGACACTTCCAGCTGCGTACTGAGGCCGCGCTGGTATCGCAGGGCGGCCAGTTGGTATGCCTCGTCGGCCTCGGCGGCATTCTGCTGCCGGGCGCCGAATGCCGCGGTGGCGCGAGCCAGTTCGTTGCGGGCGCGCGAGGTCTCGAGCGCCGCTGCCTCACGCACCTGATTGAGGGTGATGTCGCTGATCTTCGCCTGTGCCTGCGCGAGGTCGAGGTTGCCCTTGGCTCTCAGGCCGTCAAAGGCGTTCCAGCTGAAGTTCACGCCGAAATTGCGGTCGGGAAACCAGCCATTGTTGTGGCACAGCCTGTCGGCCGCCGCGCCGGCCGCGCAGAACGAGTTCGCCGTCTTGCCCATCAGGACCGGGAAGCCGTTGGACACCGGAAGCGCGAGGTAGCCGAAGTTGAAGAACATGCTGACCTGTGGCAGCAAGTCGGCACGCGCCACGCGGATGCCGGCGCGCCTGGCGCGTGCCGTGAGTTCTGCTGAGCGCACCGATGCACGCAGGGCATCGGGGGCGGCATCGGCGGTGGCGCGCTCAGCGAGCGCGCGCACCGTTTCCGGGATGAGCACCGTGGTGAGCAGCACGGGCGCATCGACGGGGATGTCGAGGAGCCGGCGCACCTCGAGCAGCGCGATGTCGCGATCGGACGCCGCCTGCAGGGCAAGCGGCTCGAGATTGGCACGTTCCACCCGCGAGCGCAGCACGTCAAAGCGGGCGGCTCGTCCGGCGGCGAAGAACTGCTCGGTCTGCGTGACGCGGCTGCTGGCGAGCGCAACGTTCTGCGCCTGCAGGTCGGCAATCCGCGCCAGATACGATGCATTGAGGTAGGCGCGTTGCACGTCGACGGCCAGCCGCGCGCGCGTTTCGGCGTTGTCGAGCCGGACGGCACCGCGTACGCTGCTGGCGGCCTGCGCCGCCGAAAAGATGCGGCCGCCCTGGAAGAGCACCTGCTGGGCGTTGAGCGTGGTGTTGTACGTGAACTTCTGGCCGAACAGCTGGCTGACCATCTCGGCGCGCGCGTTCTTGATGACCTGCTGGTAGTTGCTCGTGAGTCGCAGCTGGGGAAGTCCGGGGGCGCGCGCCGAGGTCACCTGGGCATCGGCGACTTCCACCCCCAGCCAGGCGGCACGGGCTTCGTCGCTGGACCGGAGCATGCGCGTGACGGCGTCCTCGACGGAGAGACGCAGGGTGTCGGGGCGCTGGGCGGCGCCGGACACGGGAGAGACCGCGACGAGCGCGGCGGCAAGCAGCAGGGATGGAGTTCGCATCTGTAGTGTGGAGAACGCGCCGCCCCGGCCGCGCGTTGGTCAGCGGCGGGCGGGGCGGCGCAGAGCCAGGCTCAGGCGCCCAGGGAATCGGTGTCGATGAAGACCAGCGACTTGCGACGCTGGACCACCGACTTGAACGCCAGGAAGATCTCGGGGTCGAACTGGATGCCTGAGTGTTGCGAGAGAATCTCGAGGGCCTCTTGCGACGACATCGGCTCGCGGAAGGCGCGGCGCGAGGTCATGGCGTCGTAGGCGTCGGCGATGTGGAGGATGCGGCCGCCAATGGCGATTTCCGCGCCAGCAAGGGCGCGCGGGTAGCCGCTGCCATCCCAGTGTTCCTGGTGATCGAGGATATACGGCAGGATGTGGGCGAGGTGCTTGAGCGGGGAGAGGATCTCGACGCTGAGGCGCACCGATTCCTTGACGTGATCAAACTCCTCGGCGGTCAGCGGACCCGGCTTGTTGAGCACCGACTCACGGATGCCGATCTTGCCCACGTCGTGGACGCGACCAGCAAGGCGGATGTCCTCGATCAACTCATCATCGAGACCCATGGCGCTGGCAATGGATGCGGCGAGGGCTGCCATGCGCTGCGAATGCCCGCGCAAAAAGACGTCCTTGGCTTCCTGGGCATTGATGAGCGCCTCAATGACGGCGACCGACATCTCCTGCACCGCACGCCGCTCGAGCACGAGTTCATCGGTGCGCGCGGCGACATCCTCACGGATGAGCCGCTCGACGTTTCGCTGCTCGACGATGAGGGCCCGCCGATGGAGCACGCGCTCGATGTGCGCCTCGAGCTCATCGAGCTCGAAGGGCTTCATGAGGTAGTCCATGGCGCCGGCGGCCAGTGCCTCGGTGGCGGTGGACGCGTCGTTGACGGCCGTGAGCATCATCACGGCCATGTCGGGGTCCACTTCGAGCACCTTCGGCACGAGTTCGACGCCGCTCATTCCGGGCATGCGGATGTCGCAGAGCATCAGGGCGAAGCGGTCGCCGGCGAGCACGGCGGCGATGGCTTCTTCTCCGCTGGCAGCGGCCGTGACTTCGAAGCCGCGTGCCCGCAGGAACTTGGACAGCGCCGTGCGAATGCTGTCCTCGTCATCGACCACGAGCACCCGGCGCACGAGCGGTTCCTGAGCCCGTCGCATCATCTGCGAGAGGCGAATGGAGCCAGCGGTGTCGGAGTGCTCAGTCATGCCGGCCTCGTTCGTGTTGCACACCTCGTGAGCGCGCGCTGGGAAAAGCTACCAGATACCGCGCGTCCCTACCACTGCGTACACGGGCGGTCCATCGGTCAGCCGTCTACGAATTCGACGGCCACGGCGTGCGGCAGGATTCCCGCCGCGTGGCCGCGCTCGAGAAAGAGCCGAATGGCCTCGCGGCCGCGCGCGCCGTAGTCGAGGGTCCAATCGTTGACGTACATCCCGACGAAAGTATCGGCTTTGGACCGGTCGAGGCCGCGGGCGTATTGCATGGCGTGATCAAGCGCGTCCTGACGATGGTCTAATGCATACGCGATACTGGCTTTAAGGTGGCGCGAAATCTTGCGCATCAACTCGGGGCCGAAGTCCTTGCGGATGACATTCCCACCCAACGGCAGTGGGAGCCCGGTCTCGGCGAACCACCACGCGCCCATATCCACGACGAGATGCAGGCCATTGTCCTGATACGTCAGCTGCCCTTCGTGGATGATGAGCCCGAGATCGACCGTTCCGTCGAGCACCGCTTGTTCGATGGCATCGAAGTGGACGGGGACGGCGACGAAGTCGGGCTCGTACAGGCGCAGTGCGAGATAGGCGCTGGTCTTGAGGCCTGGAATGGCGATGCGCTTCCCCTTGACGTCGGCCCGTGTGGCCGGGGTCTTCGAGACCAGCCGGGGGCCGTACTGATCACCCATTGAGGCGCCGCTTGGCAGCAACGCGTAGCGGTCGGTGAGGAACGCGTACGCGTGGATGGACACGGCGGTGACCTCGAGTTCACCCCGGAGGGCGCGCTGGTTCAGCGACTCGATGTCCTGCAGTTCGTGCACGTACGTCAGCCCTTCGGTGTCGATCTTGCCCTCGGCGAGGGCGTAGAACATGAACGCGTCGTCCGAGTCGGGACTATGGGCGACGTGAATGGTGCGATGGGTCATCGGCACTCCTCAGGGCTTGCGGCTGCGCGCAGTCTTCAACGCGGCATCGATATCGGGGCCGTGGTCCTGGTATTCCGGCCGGGCGGTCTTTCGCTCGGCAGGTTCGGCGGCGATGAGCCGCTTTTCGAATGCGCCACGCGCGGCGCCGTTCTGGGAGGCCTCGGCGACCCGAATGGCCATCGTGAGGCCGAGGAGGTCGTTGGGGTTTGCCTTGAGGATCGCATCGGCTTCGACCTTGGCGCGCGCGAGGTCGCCGGACACGGAGGCGACGAGCCCAAGGTCGTAGTGCTGATGGGCATTGAGCGGGGCCAGGCTCTGGAGCGCCTGAATGGCCATGGGCGCGAAGATGGCCGCGCTGTCAGCCTTGCCCTCGGACGCGTAGCTCATCACGCGATTGAACAGGCGGTCGGCCTGCTCCTGCGGCGACATCTTGGTGATGTCGGTGACCCCGGGCGCCCCGCCGGCAAACGGGGCGGCGCCCGCCATCGGGACGCCGGCGCCTGCGGATCCGTCGCCGGGAGCGACGTCCGTCGCGGCCCGCGACGCCTGAAAGAGCACGAGGGCGATGACGGCGATGAGGGCGACGCCGGTGACGATCCAGGGCACGCGGCTGGGAGCAGCACCGCTGTGGGCGCCCGCCATCGCCGCTCCGCAGTGGTGGCAGAATTGCGCCCCCGGCGTGAGGGCGCCGTTGCAGCCGGGGCAGGTGGCGCCCTTGAAGGCGGCGCCGCAATGCGAGCAGAATTTGCCGGCGGACTCTTCGCCGCAGCGAGGGCAGGATGTGGACATTTGAGCTTGGAGACGGTGGACGGTAGACACCAGCGTTCCTGAAAGCTAACGCGGCGCTCCTGAATTTGGGACGCGGTACATTGCGGCGGGACGCGCGGAGGCACAGACTCCACAGCCCCGGCTTCTGCACCTGTCGTCCCCGTATTTCGACCCCTGCCACTGCCTTCCGTGACCGCTTCTTCCCGCGCCCTGCTCAGCGACCTGCGTGGCGTCACCGCCAAGGATCTGATCGAGATCACCGAGCGGCACCAGGTGCGCTTTCTCCGCCTGCAGTTCACCGACATCCTCGGGATCAACAAGAACGTCGAAATCCCGGTCTCGCAGCTGAAAAAGGCGCTGGAGGGCGACATCCTGTTCGACGGGTCGTCCATCGAGGGGTTCGTGCGCGTGGAGGAAAGTGACATGCTGTTGCGTCCCGACCTGGAGACCTTCCGCATCTTCCCGTGGAGCGATCCGCAGGCCCGCGTGGCGCGGTTGATCTGCGACATCACGACGCCGGAGGGAGAGCCCTTTGCCGGCGATCCCCGGGGCGTGCTCCGGCGGCAGGTGGAACGTGCGGCGAAGATGGGCTACACGATGTTCGCCGGGATGGAAGCCGAGTTCTTCATGTTCCGCCTGGGCCCGGATGGCACGCCGAGCACGGCGACGCATGACGTGGGGAGCTACTTCGACCTGACGCCGGTGGACCTGGGCGAGGATGCGCGACGCGCGATCGTCGATGCACTGGAGCAAATGGGGTTCGAAATCGAGGCATCGCACCACGAAGTGGCCCACGGCCAGCACGAGATCGACTTCCGGTACGCCGATGCGCTGACGACGGCCGACGCCCTGGCGACGTTCCGGTTCGTGGTGCGCAACGTTGCCCAGCAGTTCGGGCTGCATGCCTCGTTCATGCCCAAGCCCATCTACGGGCAGAATGGCAGCGGGATGCATACGCACCAGTCGCTGTTCAAGAACGGGCAGAACGCCTTCTTCGACGCGAACGGGGAGTACGAACTGTCGACGGTGGCGCACCACTACATCGGCGGGCTGCTGCAGCATGCACGCGGCATGTGCGCGATCACCAATCCGCTGGTGAACTCCTACAAGCGGCTGGTGCCCGGCTTCGAGGCGCCGGTGAACGTGGCGTGGTCGATGCGCAACCGGTCGCCGCTCATCCGCGTGCCGGCACGCCGCGGCGCGGGTACGCGGGCGGAACTGCGCTCGCCGGACCCGAGCGCGAACCCGTACCTTGCACTGGCGGTGATGCTTGCCGCCGGGCTGGACGGCATCGAGACGCAGGCGTCGAGCCGCGAACCGGTGAACGAGAACATCTATGAAATGAGCTTCCGCGAGAAGCGGCGGCTTCGCATCGACGACCTGCCGCACGACCTGAACGAGGCGTGTGACGAACTGGAAAAGGACAAGGAAATTTGCGCCGCGCTTGGCGAGCACGTCACCACGCATTTTCTGGATGCGAAGCGGCAGGAGTGGCGCGACTATGTGACGCAGGTGAGCGAGTGGGAGTTGGCGCAGTATTTGGGGAAGTACTAAAGAGAACGACAGAATACGACAGAGTACGACAGCGTCCTTCTGGAATACGTGGGTTTTCTCATCGATGTCTGAATTCCATCTGACCGCCGAACGGCTTGATCCACTGCTTGATTCCGCCTCGTCGCCGTTCGACCAGGCGACACTGGCGCTTCACGTGGAACGCTACCGGCTGGCGATGGAGTACGTGCGCGACGCCGACGTGGTGGACTGCGCCTGCGGCACGGGGTATGGCAGCGCGATGCTGGCGGAGGCCGGCGCGCGGTCAGTGCAGGGAGTGGACCTCGACCGCAGCGCGCTGATGTTTGCGCGGGCGCGGCACGCACACCCGGCCATCACCTATTTTGAGGCCGATGCCACGCGTTTCACGGCGTCGCCGCAGCCTACGGTGTGGGTGAGTCTCGAGACCGTGGAACACCTCCCGAACCCGCGCGCCTACGTTGCGCGCGTGGCCGAGCAGGTGCCGAGTGGTGGGCGGTTCATTGCGTCGGTGCCGGTGACGGTCTCGACCGACGGGAACCCGCATCACCTGTCGGACTTCACGCGGCAGTCCTTTCGCCGGCTGCTGACCGCGCACGGCTTCGCGGAGGAGCGCGCCCTCGATCAGGTACACCGCTTTACCCTGGGTGACGTCTTTGGCGGCGCACACGGCGCACGCCGGCGCAACCGGCGGCACGGGCTGCTGGCCTGGTACGCGCGGCATCCGGCCGCCTTCGTGCAGCGCGTGCAACTGACGTTCACGAAAGGGCTGGTGAGCGAGTATGTGACTATCGTCGCGGTGCGACGATAGAGTACGACAGAAGACGACAGAGTACTACAGACGAACGACATGTGGCATCGTCTGGCGCTCCCCACCTGAACTTTCGGGCCTCCCATGCATCGCGTCCCCTTGTTCAGCGTGCTCGTTGCCAGCGCGCTGTCCGCCCAGTCCCCTGATGGCGTGCTCGTGGCCGGCAACAAGCGCGCGAACACGGCGTCCATCGTCGACTTGCGGAGCGGCAAGACGCTGGCCGTGATTCCGACGGCGCCGGGGCCGCACGAGAGCGCGGCGTCGAGCGATGGCCGATGGGCGGTGGTCACCGGCTACGGCGCGGGATCTGCGGGGAACACGCTGTTGCTGCTGGACCTCACCACGCACACCGCCGCGCGCACCATCGACCTGGGCGCATACCAGCGCCCCCACGGCATCGCGTTCCTGCCGGGGGATTCGCTCATTGCCGTGACGGTTGAAGCCAATCAGGCGGTGCTCGTCGTGCACGCCGCGAGCGGCGCGATTCGGCGCGTGCATCCGACCGGACAGCAGACCACGCACCAGATGGCGGTGCGACCGGATGGGCAGGTGGGCTATACCGCGAACATTCGCAGCGGGACGATTACCGAGGTGAACTTCGCCACGGGAGCGACGCGCGCGCTGGGCGTCGCCGCCGAGGTGGAGGGCATCGGCGTGACGCCGAGTGGCCACGAAGTCTGGGTGGGGAGCAACACGGCGGGGACGATCTCGATCGTGGACGTGGCACGGTGGGCGGTGGTGGCAACGCTCGACCAGGGAGAGCGGCCGTACCGCGTGACAATCTCTCCCACTGG
>CAYHCW010000132.1:0-7386 GCA_964355025.1 uncultured Gemmatimonas sp.
CGACGGAACTCGCGCACGCCCTCGTCGAGCATGCCGGCCTTGTAAAAGGCGACGCCGAGGTTGCGGTGCTCCTCGACGCGCGCGTCGGGAGCCCCCGTCTCGGGCGTCTTGGTGGTCTTGCCCACCCGATGCAGGAATCCGACCGTCACCAGCCCGTACAGGGCCTTGCCCACCTCGAACTCCACCATCCCGGTTGCATCGACCAGCGCGGCCACGTCGCGGCGGCCGTCGATGAGCGGCACGACGACTTCCTGTTCGCTGGTGAGCGCCACGCCGCTCTCCTGAAGGCGGCGCCGGTCGAGTTCGAACACGATGTCGAAGCTGGGGATCTTCTTCTCGATCAGGCTCCATTCGTCCACCCGGCGCGCGCCCTCGAGCAGCAGCGACTCCGGGTTGATCGACACCACGAAGTCCTGCTCCTCGGGCCGGATGTCCGCCTCGAAGTTGAACGTCCCCTGGGTCCACGTGAACAGGAAGTAGACCGCTTCCTCGATCTGCAGCCGGATCTGCCGGTGGAGTTCGTCGCGCGAGATGAGCCCGCGATCGACGAGGATCTCGCCCAGCCGCTTCTCGCGTTCCTGGGCCTGCGCCGCAATGCCCTCATCCAGTTGCGCCTGCGAGAGGACGCCACTCTTCACGAGGATGTCGCCCAGGCGGTCGCGGCGGTTCACGATCGCCGCGTAGGAAATCTTGCCCTTGTCGAAGTAGATCGAACCAAAGTTGTTGCGATGGGTGACCGACAGGCAGCCGGTCTTCTTGCCCATGGCGAGCAGCTGCAGGACGTCGGGAAGGCTGGCTTCCTTGAGGCTGCCGCGAATGGCCATCTAGCGCGCCTCCTCGATGAGCCGCGCGCCCGTGTCGGGCCAGTCCCAGACGACTTTTTCGAAGTCGAGGAACGGCTGCCCGGCCCGCACCGCCGTGCTCACGCGCGGCGTGGGCATGCCCGCCGCCGCCGCGAGGCCAAGTTCCTCACGCACGAGTTCCATCGTGAGCGGCCGCCCCGCCGACCCGGCGGCGGCTCCCAGCCGGTTCACCACGCCGATGATCTCGCGCACGCTCTGCACGGGATGCTCACCGAGCGCGTGCAGCAGCTCCTCGCCGGCCGGCTGTCCGGCGACGGTCAGGAAACGCGCAAACAGCCGCTCGCGCAGCGCGCGGTCGGGCGACTGGATGGGAACGACCAGGCCGCCCTCGAACCGCGACCGCAGGCGCGCCTCGAGATCGGTGATGTCGGCGGGGACCCGGTCGCTCGTGAGGATCACCTGCTTCCGCGACTCGATGAGCGCATTGAAGACGGCGAAAAACTCTTCCTGCGTGCGCTCCTTGCCCCCGAGGAACTGGATGTCGTCGACGATGAGCGCCGAGACCGCGCGATAGCGCGCGCGCCAGCGGTCGACGCTCCCGTCCTTCACGGCCTCGATGAGTTCGTCCACCAGCTGCTGCGAATTGACCACGGCCACCACGGCGGCGGGGCCGGCCCGTTGCAGCAGCGCGTTGCCGATGGCGTTGACGAGGTGCGTCTTGCCGACGCCACTGGGCCCGTACAGCACCAGCGGGTTGTAGCGCAACGCCGGCTCGGCCACCACGGCATCCGCGGCGTGGACGGCCAGCTGGTTCGACGCGCCCACCTCGAACCCGTCGCGCAGTAACGCCGGACTCGGCCCCGTGGACGGCGCATCGCCGGCGAGCGCGCGTTCCACCAGGTCTTCCGCCTCGATCATCCGCTCCGGGTCGCGAAACACGGCGTGCCCAGCCAGCGACGGATCGACGTGTCGTGCCTGGCGCTCGAGATTGCGAAGGTGCTCCACGGCGGCGCTGAACGTGGTGGTGAGTCCCGAGACGTCGGGCGCTCGCGGCAACTCGACGGCGCGTTCCAGCACGCCCGTGCGGTACCCTTCGGCCTGCCAGTACGCGATGGCCTCGCGCAGCCGCCCGCGCCACGACTCCACGTGCTGCTGCACCACCACCTGCACGTCACTCAGGAAGCTCTCGAATTCGCCCGTGTTGAGTCGCGGCGCCGGCTTCTTCTGCCGCTCGGCAATCTCGTCCAGCGCGGCACTCAGCTCGCCGATGTCCCGGTACTCGCGTCGCGCGAGGTCTTCCACCACCGCCGTGGTGAGTTCCAGCCCTTGCTCTGACGCCATGCGCCGCAGGATGGCGGACCGTGTCTCGTAGTCGGGCGCCGAGACGTCAACCAGCAGGCCCTGCGAGAGGGTGCGGAGCAACGCTTCGTCCACGTGATCGATGGACGCCGGCAGCCGGTCGGCGGACAGCACGACCTGACGTCCGTTGTCCACGATGGCATCGACGATGCCGGCCAGTGCAATCTGCGCCGCCGCGTGCCCCTCGAGCTCGTGCACGTCGTCCAGCAGCAGCATGCCGGCGCGGGCGTACGCCGCCACGAACGCGTCGGTCTCGCCCGAGGAGAGCGAGGCGGCGTACGCGGACGCAAAGTGGGCGCCGTCCTCGCGGCGCACCTCGATGTCCGGCCAGAGCGTGGCGGTGAGCTCGGCCACCGCGCCCAGCAGATGCGACTTGCCCAGCCCGTGTCCGCCGTAGATGAACAGCGGGTTGTACGTCGACCCGGGCGATTCGGCAACCGCGCGCGCCGCCGCCGCCGCGAGGCGGTTGTTCGCCCCCACGACGAAGCGTTCGAACGTCACGCGCGGCTGGTCCACTAGGGTGCCCCCGCCGTCGCGCTCAGCCGGCGCAGCACGAGTTCCGAAATTCCGCGCAGCGTCTCGAACACCCCGGCGCCGTGCAGCGCATCGGCGTCAAACGCGGGCACGGCGCGGAAGTTGAGTGCGTCATCCAGCGTCGGCACCGGCAGGATGAGGTCGGTCGGCAAGTCACGCTTGTTGTACTGGATGACGAGCGGGATGGCGCGCGCGTCGACGCCGTGCTCGGCCAGGTTGGCGTGCAGGTCCTGCATGCTCTCGATGTTCTCGTCGAGCTGGCGCGACTGGCTGTCCGCGACGAACACGACGCCGTCGGCGCCCTGCAAGACCAGCCTTCGCGTCGTCTGGTAGTACACCTGGCCCGGCACCGTGTAGAGCTGGAACCGCGTCGTGAAGCCCGAGATCATCCCGAGATCGAGCGGCAGGAAGTCGAAGAACAGCGTGCGGTCGGTCTGCGTGGCCAGCGACACCATCTGTCCTTTGCGGTCCGTCGGCACCTGACCATAAATATAGTGCAAGTTCGTCGTCTTTCCGGACCGGCCGGGTCCGTAATAGACGATCTTGCAGGTGATCTCGCGGGTGGCGTAGTTGACCAGGCTCACGGGACACGCACGGAAGAGGGAGAAGAGGGCTGCATCGCCTACGCCCGCCCGAACAGCTGGGCCAGGTTGCGATTGAGGTCGCGTTCGAAATTCTCGGCGAGCGCCGGCGGTTGATCAGGAGACACGACGGGCGCCGCCGCCGCCACCCGTGCCTTGAACTCCTCAAGGAAAAGCTGGACCAGCCCCAGCGAGCTTTCGCGGTCGAAGACGGCCAGCAGCAGCAGCACGTTGCCCTGCGCCGGAATCGCCCCAAGGAAGATTTGACGCTCGCGCCCCATATAGTGCAAGACGCCGAACGGCGCGCCCTCCAACTGGCGCCCCAGTTCCGAGGCCGACGCGTGGATGGCCGACGCCAGGGCGCACGCGGTCATGACGTCGATGGAACGGGCAAAGCCGTACTGCCCCAGCACCTGACCCGCGGAGTGCATGAGCACGGCGATCTCCACGCGGGCATCGTCCACGAACTGCTTGAGCGGCGTTTCCACCCATCCGGCGGCGACGGAGAGCCTCATGGCAGCTGCCCCACGGCGCGGAGCAGCTCCACGCGCAGCATCCCCACGTTGACCCGCGCCTCGCACACCACCACGAGCACGAGCTCCTCGCCGCCCGCGGCGCACACGCGCCCCTGCTCCGCCGCCAGCTCCAGGAAGCCCGTCGCGCCAAAGCCCGCGGCGCCGGCCGAACGCCGCGCCTTGCGATACAGCGACGCGGTCAGCGCCGCGAAAGCGTTGCCGTTCACGCCAACTTGCAGCGTCGAGTCGACGATCACGCCGTCGTCGAGTCCCACGACCATCGCGCCCAGCACGCCGCGGTTGCGGATGAGCGATTCGGTAAGGTGCGCAAACGGGGAGTTCATCAGACGCCCCCCAGCCAGCGCTGCGCGCGTTCGTTGGCGCGCTCCAGCACCCGCCGCACGAACCCCAGCGGAATGGGGCGCGCTGCGGCCACCAGCAGCACGCCGTCCTGAATGGGCGCCATCGCCACCGACGCCGCCTCCGTCTCGAAGACGATCTGCCGCCAGGCGCCCAGGCCGAGGTGCCGCATGGCGCGGCTCGCCTCGTCGCTCACGCCGGAGAGCTGCGCGCCAATGTCCGCGGCGAGGTCGCGGCCGTCGGCTGCGACGTAGCGGCCGGCGAGCACCAGCCCGTCGCCATCGAGCAGCATGGCCGCGCTGCGCTGCCCCTCCAGCAGGTCGTCGAACAATGCCCCCGCATCGACATCGGCGCGCTGGAGGTCGTGGGGCAGCGCCATGGTCGCACGCGAGAGGCCGCCGGCCAGTCCCACAGCGGACGGCGTCCTGCTCGGCGCGAGCGCGCTTGGCGTCGGCGCCACCACCACCGGCACCGCCGGCACCACCGGCACCACACCCTCCGGCGTCTGCGCGAAGCGCCGCACCGGGACCGTCGCGCGCTCGGCAATGTCGCGGCGGTGCGTGAGCGCTGCCTGCACCGTCGCCAGTGCGGCCGCGAGCGACCCGTCTGCCGGATCGGCCGAAAGCGCCACGCCGAGGTGCGCCGCGGCATCCTCGAGACGCCCGAGCTGGAAGCAGACGAATCCAAGTCCCTTGCGCGCGCCCGCATGTCCGGGCGTGAGCTGCAGCACCATCTCCCACTCCTCGATGGCGCGATCGAGCTCGCCGCGGTCTGCAGAGATGCGCGCCGCCAAGTCGTGGGCGTCGGGAAGCTGCGGGTGCCGTTCGACACCGCGCAGCGCGACCCGGAGCGCCACGTCGAGGTCGCCACGACGGCGCAGGGCCTCGCCGAGTTGCAGGAAGGTGAGGCTCGACGGGTCGGCGGCCAGCGCCTCGCTCAGCGCGCGAATGTCGTCATTCGCCATGGAGCCCCTCCAGTGCCTGCACGAGCCGATCGGCTGCGGCGATGCTGTCGCGCACCGCCGGCGCATTCGCGTCGTCGGCGTACGCCACCAGGAACTGTTTCCACAGGCGCAGCGCCTCGTCCAGCTGTCCCTCCCGGGCCGCAGCAAGTCCTTGCATCACCAGCGCGCGCGCCAGCGCCCTCCGTTCCGCCCCTTCATCCGCCATCACCGGGACGGCACGCGACATCCGGTCGGGCTGGCGGAGCTTCACCACCCCGGTGCTCACCAATCCGTAGACGACCTTGGCCACGTCAAAGTCGCTGCGGCCAAGTTCCAGCGCGATGCGGCGGAGGTCGCGCTGAGCGTCGATCATCGTCAGGACTTCCCATTCGCTGGGCAGCAGGTCGAGCTGGCCGGCGTGGTCGTCGCCGACGTCGGCGAACCCGGGAATCGCCGCCAGGCTCGGCACGCGGTCGGCAATCCGCGACCACTCATCGATGCGGCGCGCGGCTTCCATGAGGACCGACTCGGTAGAGACCGCCACCGACGGGTTTTGCGGGAACTCCTCCGGATTCGATTCCTCAAACCGAAAGTGCCCTTCACGCCAGCTCATCAGCTCGAAGACCACCGCCTCGGCCTGCCGGCGCACGAACTGCTCCACGTCGCGCGCGGTCACGGCGCCGATCTCGATCAGGATCTCGCCGATGCGCCGGCGGTCGCCGTGGTCGGTCTGCCGGGCGCGCGCCGTCTCGAGCTCGGCCTGCCCGATGCGCCCCGCCTTGAGCAGCATCTCGCCAATGGGGTGCGGATTGCTGCGGATGGACGCGTACGCGATGCGTCCGGCGTGAAAGGCCACCACGCCCTCGTTGTCCCGCAGTTCCGAGACGACGCGCAGCACACCGGTCTTCCGGCTCAGGTCGAGCAGCTGAAAGACGTCGTGGATGCCGAGTTCGCGCAGTGGGCCCTCAATCGCCATCAGGCCCCCCCTTCCGCGCGCCGGCCGAACACGAGCAGCAGGTCCTGCGCCGTCCGCATCTCGCGCCGCGCGCGCCGCGCAAAGTCACCGGCGGGTTCGAGGTCGATGACCCGTTGCCAGCTGGCCACGGCGTCGCGATACCGCTTTTCGCCCGCGGCCAGCACGCCGTCGTAGAAGATGGCGCCGACGTGCGTCGGGTCGAAGCGTCGCACGCGCGTGAACGCGGTGTTGGCGTCGGCCGTGCGACCCATCGTCAGCAGCGTCTCGCCGAGGGCGATCAGTGCCTCGAAGTTGTACGGATCACCCTGCAGCAGGTCGACCAGCAGCCCGACGGCTTCGCGGGGACGCCCCGTCACGCGCTTGAGGCTGGCCAGTTCGAGCGACGCTTCGGCGTACGTGGGCACGGTGTCGAGCGCGGCCACGAGTTCGCGCTCGGCCTCCTCCCACGCCGACTTTCGCACGAGCAGGCGGGCCAGCTCAAAGCGCACGGCGGCAAAGTCCTTGTCGAGGTTCAGCGCGTGCCGGTACGCGGCAATCGCCCCCTCCAGGTCGCCCACCGACCGCGTGATGTTGCCGATCCAGCGCAGCACCTCGGCGCGCTGCGGCGCCAGGGTCCGCGCGGTGTCGAGCGCTTCGAGCGCGGCGGCCGGGTCGCCGGCCTCGAAGCGCGCCGACGCCACGAGCATCAGTGCGTCCACGTCCTCGGGCGCCGACTGCAGGATCTGCTCGGCCACCAGCCGCGCTTCGGCGCCGCGGCCCAGCATCGTGAGCGTCTGGGCCTCGCCGCGCATCGCGCGCGCGTGGTCGGGCCGCGCCTGCCGCGCGGCGCGAAAGCGTTCGAGCGCGTCGCCGTACGCACCCTGCCGGTACAGCACGTCTCCCAGCAGCCCGTAGCCATCGGCGGGGTCGGCGCCACGCGCAATGGCGCGACTTGTCTCGGCCGTGGCGCGGTCGTACAGCCCCTTGGTGAGGTAATCGGCGGCCATCGCGTACGGATCGGCCTCCATCACCACCGTGGGTTCGGGCGCTGGTGGCGGGGCCAATTGCGAGAAGAGCGAGTCGAGCAGCGCCGGGTCGAACGAGAACTGCCCCACTTCACCGCTCAGTCGTTGTTCGCCGCCGAGATCAGGAACCACCGACAGGTCCGGATCTTCGTACTCGAGGTCGATGGCCAGCGCGAACTTCTGCGGCACGTAGTACGAATCGAGCTCGAGCGCGCGCTTGGTCTCGCGCAGCGCGCCGTCGAAGTCGCCGAGGTTCGACAGCGCGAAGCTCATGTTGTAGTGCGCTTCGGCAAAGTCGGGGCGCGCCTGGA
>CAYHCW010000133.1:0-7352 GCA_964355025.1 uncultured Gemmatimonas sp.
AAGGAAATCTCCTCCTCGCCCAGCACCGGCCGGAACGACTGGCGCCGCTCCTCCCACGCCTCCTGCCGCGTCCGGATCTCCCCCTGCAACTCACGCTCGTTGTCCCGCAGCGCCGCGGCGCGCTCGAAGTTCTGGTCGCGCACGGCCGCATCCTTCTCGGCCGTCACCGCGTCCAGCTTCGTCTTCAGCTCGGCGACTTCCGGCGGCGGCACCTGTGCGGCCAGGCGCGCGCGCGCCCCCGCCTCGTCAATCACGTCGATCGCCTTGTCCGGCAGGAACCGGTCGGTGATGTAGCGCTCGCTCAGCTTGGCCGCCGCCACCAGCGTCTCATCGGGAATCGTCACCCGGTGGTGATCCTCGTAGCGCTGCCGCAGTCCCTTCAGGATCTCCACCGTTTCGTCAATCGAGGGCGGTTCCACCACCACCGTCTGGAACCGGCGTTCCAGCGCGGCGTCCTTCTCGATGTACTTGCGGTACTCGTTCAGCGTCGAGGCGCCCACGCACTGCAACTCGCCGCGGGCCAGCGCCGGCTTCAGCATGTTGCTCGCATCAATGGCGCCTTCGGCGGCGCCCGCACCAACCAGCGTGTGCAGTTCGTCGATGAACAGGATGACCTGCTTGTTCAGCGCAATCTCGTTCATCACCGCCTTCAGCCGCTCCTCGAACTGGCCGCGATACTTGGTGCCCGCGATCACCGCCGCCATGTCGAGCGAGAGCACGCGATGACTGCGCAGCGAGTCGGGGCAGTTGCCGTTCGCGATGAGCTGCGCCAGCCCCTCGACGATCGCCGTCTTGCCCACCCCCGGTTCGCCGATCAGCACCGGGTTGTTCTTCTTGCGGCGCGTGAGCACTTCCATCACGCGCTCGATCTCCTTGAAGCGCCCGATCGTCGGGTCGAGCTGCCCCTCGGCGGCCAGCGTGGTGAGGTCGCGGCAAAAATGGTCGAGCGCCGGCGTCTTGGACTTCTTCTCGCCCTTGGCCGTCGGCACTCCCTGGGCCGGTGTTGCCGACTCGGCGGCCGGCGTCTGCCCCTGCGGCATCTCGGTGCCCAGCAGGCGCAGCGTCTCGGCGCGCGCCGCCTCGAGCGTCACGTTGGCGTCGGCAAGCACCTGCGCGGCAATGCCCTTCTCCTCGCGTAGCAGCCCCAGCAACAGGTGCTCCGTGCCCACGTACGAATGCCCCAGTTCGCGCGCCTCGCCCATGCCCAGCTCCAGCACTTTCTTGGCACGCGACGTGTACGGCAAGTCGGGGCCCGTAGCCTGCGCCGCCTTTCCCTTCTTCACCGTCTCCTCGATCTTCTGCTGGATCTCGTCGAGGTCGACGTTGAGGTGCTGCAGCACGGCCGACGCCACGCCGTCACCCTCGCGAATCAGCCCGAGCAGGATGTGCTCCGTGCCGACGTACTCGTGGTGGAGGCGAGCGGCCTCCTCGCGAGCCATCGCCAGCACCTTGCGGACGCGTTCGGTGAAGTTGTACCCGTTCATCGGTTCCCCCGTCGCTGCAGTCGTCGGCTCACGCCGAACCCGCTTCCCCGGCCAGCACCCCGCGCACGTAGCGCGCCCGGGCGAGACTGGCCTCACTCTCCGTCAACGACCGCCCCTCGGCCAGCGAGAGGTGCCCGCGCTGGCTGAACACCAGGAGCCTGTTGAGCGTGTAAACACTCAGGCCCGCCACAAGTTTCAGTCCGACCGCCAGCCGCACGCCGCTCAGCAGATTCATCGCCTCGTCGACGCCCAGGCTGCGGGCGAACCGCAAGGTGCCATACGCGCGCCACAACTTGTCCTCAATAATATAACCCGCGTCCCGGATCAGGACACGGCGCGCCTCCTCCTCCCGCGAGATCACGTGCGACACCACCCGGGCCAGGTGGTCGCACAGTTCCTCCTCGCGCCGCCCCAGCGTCGTCTGGTTCGATATCTGGAAGAAGTTCCCCACGACCTCGCTCCCCTCACCGTACAGGCCGCGGTACGTCAGCCCCATCTGCTGCAGCCCCGTCAGCACCTTGCCGATCTCCTGCGTCAGCACGAGCCCGGGCAGGTGCACCAGCACCGAGGCCCGCAGCCCAGTCCCCACGTTGGTCGGGCACGACGTCAGGAACCCGAACTCCCGGTGAAAGGCCAGCGGCAGCTGCGCGCCCAGTTCGCGGTCCACGCGCGAGGCCCGCTCCCAGGCGCCGCCAATGTCAAAGCCCGAGCGGAACACCTGCAGGCGCAGGTGGTCCTCCTCGTTGACCATCAGCGCCGCCTCGTCACCCACCAGCACCGCCGAGCCGCTGCGTGCCGTCGCCGCATCGAGTTCCGCCAGTTCACGGCTCACCAGGTGCCGCTCGTGCAGCAGCCGGCGTTCGCTGGCCGTCATCTCGTCGAGGCGCAGCAGCACCGCGCGCGACAACAGGTCGGCATGCAACGCCGCCTCGCGCACCTGCTGCAGCACGCGAAGGCGCTCGCCGTCGCGGGCGCGTGGGCTGAAGGCGAATTCGGCGACGTTGCGCGCCAGCCGCACCCGCGACGAGAGGACGATGTCGGCGTGGGGGCCGCTGGCCGCAATCCACGGCATCCCACCGTCGGGGAGCAGCGACAGGTCGAGCGTCATTCGAGCGCCCGGATCTGGTCACGCAGCGCCGCCGCCGTCTCGAACTCTTCGGCGGCCACCGCCCGCTGCAGTCGCGTGCGCAGCGCTTCCAGTGCGGCGCTCTCGTCCGTCCCCGCGATCACCGGCGTCGTGTAGTCCTGCCCGGCGTGCTGCGCCCCGCCCTGCACGCGCCGCAGCAGCTCGCGGAGCGCTCCCTCGAACGCCGTGTAGCAGTGCGCGCACCCCAAGCGGCCCGAGGCGCGGAACTCGCGCAGCGTCGTCTCGCAGTAGGCGCATCGCGCCTGGTCGCCGGCTGCTGCCGTGGCGGGGTGCTGCACCGCATGCAGGAAGTCGCCCAGTGGGTGCTTGGGCACGGCAATCGTCGTCTCGATGCCCTTGGCCGCCGCGCACTTCTCGCAGAGGTGAAGTTGCGTCACCGCGCTATCCACGATCTGCGTGAGATGCACCACGGCGTCCCGCTCCCGGCAATGATCGCACATCATCACACCAGCCCCTCCCCGCGCGTCTCGGAGAGCCGCCCGTCTTCCAGCAGCAGGATGCGCTGCGCGCGCGCCGCCAGCGAGCGATTGTGCGTTACCACCACCAGCCCCACCCCCATTTCCCCGGCCAGGCCGGCAAACAGGTCGTGCAGCCGCTCGGCGTTGGCGTGGTCCAGGTTCCCGGACGGTTCATCGGCGAGTATCAGCGGCGGCGACGCCGCCAGCGCACGCGCCACGGCGGTGCGCTGCTGCTCCCCGCCCGAGAGCGCGCCCGGCCGGTGGTGCATGCGCGCCGCCAGGCCGACGCGTTCAAGCAACTCCTGTGCCCGTGCCCGTGCGCTGCCCGAAGACTGTCCGGCGATTCTAAGCGGCATCATCACGTTTTCAAGCGCCGTGAACTCGCGCAGCAAGTGGTGAAACTGGAACACAAACCCGACGCTGCGGTTCCGCAGCCCGGCGAGCGCCTGGTCCGGCACGGCGCTGACCGCCCGGCCATCAAGCACGACCTCGCCGGCGGTCGGCCGTTCGAGCGCGCCCAGCACCTGCAGCAGCGTGCTCTTGCCGGCGCCGCTGGCCCCCACCACCGCCACCATCTCGCCGCGTGCCACCTGCAGGTCCACGCCGTCGAGCACGCGAATCTCGCCGCCGTCGCCGCCGGTGAAGACCTTCGTGACGCCGCGCGCCTCGAGGATCGGGGTCATTCGCCGCGAATCGCTTCGATGGGGTACAGCCGCGAGGCCTGCCACGCGGGGTACAGCGTGGCGACGGCCGCCACCGCAAAGCCGAGCAGCGCCATCAGCAGCGTGCCGACCAGCTCGAGCCGCACCGGCAGGTGGTCGATGAAGTAGATCGTGGGGTCCAGCGTGATGAGCCGGTACTTGTCGAGTACCAGGCCCAGCGTGGCGCCGAGGGTCGTCCCGAGCAGGGTCCCCACGAGACCGATGACCACGCCCTGAATGAGGAAGACCCTGCGGATGCCGCCCTCGGTGAATCCCATCGCCTTCAGGATCCCGATCTCCCGCGTCTTGTCGCGCACGACCATCGTGAGCGTGCTCACGATGTTGAATGCCGCCACGACGATGATCAGCAACAGGATCACGCCCATCCCGAGCTTCTCGAGCTGCAGCGCGCGAAACAGCGAGCTGTTCTGCTCCTGCCAGTCGACCGTGTGATACGGAAAGTCGAGCGCAATCCTGATGCGCTCGGCCACCGCAGGCGCGACCCACCGGTCCGTCGTGGCAACCTCCAGGCCAGTCACCGCGCTGTCGAGCCCGGCAAACTCCTGCGCGGCCTTGAGGTCCACAAAGACGTACGCGTTGTCGTATTCGTACATGCCGGTCTCGAACACGCCGGTCACCTCGAACTCGGCGATGCGCGGCACCATCGTGCCGAGCACCGCGTCGGGACGGAGGCCCGCCGCCGACACCATCGTGAGGTGCGCCCCCGGCCAGGCGCTCAGGCGGTCGGCCAGCAGCTTGCCGACCACCGCGCCGCGCCGCTTGCCGTCCTTGGTGACGAACGAAAAGTCGCCCATGGTGGCGTGCTTTCGGATCGTCGTGACCGGACGTCCCGACGCGCCGGTCGGCTCGATGCCCGACACCGACACGCCCTCGGTGTAGTCGTGCCCGGCGTTGGCCAGCGCCTGCGTCAGCACAAACGGCGCGACCGCCACCACACCGTCGATCGTGCGCACCTTCTTCTGCACCGCGCGCCAGTCGGTGATTTTCAGCTCGTCGCCATACACCAGCACCCGGAGGTCCGGGCTCCCCACGAGGATCTTCTCACGGAGGTCCGTCTGCAGCCCGTTCATCACGCCGATGATCAAGATCAGCGCGCTCACGCCAATGACGATGCCGCCAATGGCAATGACCGAGATGAACGACAGCCAGCGGGTCCTGCCGCGCGAGCGGAGGTAGCGCCATGCGATCTCGAATTCCAGTCGGTTCACCACGCTCCCATGCCAGAAACCGCACCCCCGCACCCCGCACCCCGCACCCCACTCGCTCCCCTCACCTGCACCCCGCACCCCGAACCCCGCACCGTCCGTTACTCCGGCCTCATCGTAGGAAACAGTATCACATCCCGAATATGCGCGGTGCCGGTGAGGTACATGAACAACCGGTCCATCCCGATGCCCACGCCGCCCATCGGCGGCATGCCGTACTCCATCGCGCGCAGGTAGTCCTCGTCCACGCCACTCGCTTCTTCGTCGCCCGCGGCCTTCAGTCGAGCCTGCGCCTCGAAGCGCTGGCGCTGATCAATGGGGTCGTTGAGTTCGCTGAACGCGTTCGCCATCTCCTTGCCGCGCGCGAACAGCTCAAAGCGCTCCGTCAGCGCGGGGTTGCCGCGCTTGGGCTTGGCCAGCGGAGAAAGTTCCTTCGGATAGTCCACGACGAACGTCGGACGGTCGATCTTGCTCTCCACATAATGTTGAAAGAGCTCGTCCATGAGCTTCGGACGCGACAAGGCGCCGGTGCCGTGCACCCCCACCTTCTCGGCGGCAGCGCGCAGTTCACCGTCGGAAAGCTGCGTCACATCCGGCACGCGCAGCGCCTGCGACAGCGACGGCAGCCACTCCATGCGGGCAAACGGGCGCTGCAGCACGGCCGGGTCGAAGGCCGGCGCGTCGCTCGCCAGGCCCGCGCTCGACAGGGCATCGCGCACCGACGTTGCCGCGGCGACCAGCAGGGCCTCCACGCGGTCCATCATGCCGGTGTAATCGGCGTACGCCTCGTAGAACTCGAGCATCGTGAACTCCGGGTTGTGCGTCCGGTCGATGCCCTCGTTGCGGAAGTCGTGGCCGATCTCGTACACCCGGTCGAAGCCCCCCACCACGAGGCGCTTGAGGTACAGCTCGTCGGCGATGCGCAGGAACAGCGGCATGTCGAGCGCGTTATGCTGCGTGATGAACGGCTTGGCCGCCGCACCGCCGTACAGCGGCTGCAGCACCGGCGTCTCCACCTCGAGGAACCCCAGTCCGTCGAGGAAGCTCCGCACCGCCGCGTTCATCCGCGACCGCGCGATGAACTGCGCGCGAACCTCGGGGTGCACGGCAAGGTCGGCGTACCGCTGGCGCGACCGCTGCTCGCCGTCGGCGAAGCCCGAGTGGCGCACGACCTTGCCATCCACGGTCTCGTCCTTGCCGAACGGCAACGGACGCAGCGACTTCGCCAGCAGCTCAAGGCGCTCCACGCGCACCGTCACCTCGCCCGTCCGCGTGCGGAACAGCGGGCCGTGCACGCCAATCACGTCGCCAAGGTCCAGCAGGTCGCACAGTGCCCAGCCCTGCTCTCCGAGCACGTCCTTCTTCAGGTACAACTGCACGCGCCCCGACGGATCGTCGAGGTGCGCGAACGTCGTCTTGCCGTGTGCCCGCCAGGCCACCACGCGCCCGGCCAGCGCCACCACCGGCCCCTCCTCGGCGGCCCCCAGCAGCGGCACGCACTCGGCGGCGTGGTGCGACCGGTCAAAGCTGTAGGCGAACGGCGGTACGCCGAGCGCCTCCAGCGCGGCCAGCTTGTCGCGTCGTGCCTGCAGCACGTAGTTGAGATCGTCGCTCATCACACTGCTCCCGCGTTGCCGGCCGTCTTCAGGTAGGCCTCGATGAACGGGTCAATCGCGCCGTCCATCACCTTCTGCACGTCCGTGAGCTTCAGTTCGGTGCGATGGTCGTTGACCATCGTGTATGGCTGGAACACGTAGCTGCGAATCTGGCTGCCAAACGACACGTCCGTCTTGGTGGCGTCGAGCTTGGCCTTCACCGCCGCCTGCTTGTCGAGTTCAAGCTGGTACAGCCGGTTCTTGATCTGCTTCATTGCCGTCGCCTTGTTCTTGCCCTGGCTGCGCTCCTGCTGGCAGGCCACCACGATCCCCGACGGAATGTGCGTCAGGCGCACCGCCGAACTCGTCTTGTTCACGTGCTGGCCGCCCGCGCCGCTCGCCCGGAAGACGTCCATCTTGATGTCCTCGTCGCGGATCTCGATGTTGATCTCGGTATCGACGACCGGGTAGACGAAGATCGAGGCGAAGCTGGTGTGGCGCCGCGCCTGCGAGTCGAAGGGCGATATCCGCACCAGGCGGTGCACCCCCGCCTCGGGCCGCAGGAAGCCGTACGCGTACATCCCCCGGATCTCCAGCACGGCGCCCTTGATGCCCGCTTCCTCGCCCTCGCTCAGGTCGATGATGTCCACGGCGTAACCCCGGCGCTCGGCCCAGCGCGTGTACATACGCATGAGCATCTGCGCCCAGTCCTGCGCCTCGGTGCCGCCCGCGCCGGCGCTG
>CAYHCW010000134.1:0-2088 GCA_964355025.1 uncultured Gemmatimonas sp.
TTTGTTCATACACGCGCTGCTGCGCCGGCGTGAGTACGGCCGAGATCTTGAGCCTGGCCTCGCCACGCAGCGAGTCGAGCCGGGGGCGGATGGGGACCACGAGGACGGACTCGGCACGGAAGCGCGCGTCCAGGATGTTGTCAACCGCGGTGCGCTGTTCAACGGTCAGTGTGAGGTCCTTGGCGAACCGGTCCCGCATGGCCTTCGCGGTTCGAGGTGAATCGGTGCGTACCACGAGGCGGTCGACAGCGACGCCAATGGCGGCGCCGGTCACGGCCGCCGCGAGATAGAACGCCAAGGCCAGCGATTTTGTTCTCGTCATCGTTGGGCGGGTGGTGGCGGAGCCCCAGGGCTACCGGCCGTTGATGTAGCTGATGGTCGACTGGTCGTCGCGGATGGCGAGGGTCGGCCCGGCAACCGGACCGAGCACCGAGTCATACGCCATCTGGTGCTGCTCGGCGCGCGAGCGCAGGAAGATCGAGGCGGAGACTATCAGGGCGAATCCGGCCGCGATGAGCCCGATGCGCGCCCACTGCGCGGGGACGGACCACCAGGCGTCGAGTGTCTCGCCGCCGGCGATACGATCCATGATGCGCTGTTCGAGCGCGCTCCAGTAACCGGCCGCATCGGGGGCCGCGTACAGCGCGCGCAGGGCGTTGGTCAACTCGCCGTCACCCTGATCGTCGTCGGGGACAAGAAAGGGCGCGGGGTATTCATTGGTGGTCATTGCGGACTCCGGAGCTGATGCAGGAGGCGACGCAGCGCCGACCGCGCGTAGTGCAGGTCGGAGCGTGCCGTCCCCTCGGGAATGCCGAGCAGTTTGCCGATCTCGGAATGCTTGAATCCCTCGACATCGTGGAGCACGATCACCGACCGCTGCCGGACGGGAAGCTGCGAGAGCGCGTCCGTCAGGCGCAGGCGCAGCTCGTCGGATTCAGCCGGATCGCGAAATGGCGACGCGATGGTCTCCGGAAGGTCGTCGGCGTCGCGCACCTTGCGCCGCCGCGTGATGTCGAGCGAGGCGTTGGAGACAATGCGATGCAGCCACGCCCCGAACGCCTGGTCGGGCAGGAACCGGTGCAGCGCGCGGTACGCGTGCAGAAAGGCGTCCTGCACGGCGTCCTCGGCGTCCTCGTGCGTGATGACGATGGCGCGCGCCACGGCGTAGGCCCGCCGCTGGTGGCGGCGGACCAACTCGGAAAACGCCTCGAGCTCTCCGCGCTGGGCGGACAGTACGAGGGCTCTCTCGTCATCGGGGCGGTCAGGCGTCGTCACGCGTCGGATGAATGTTCCGGCTCGCGGTGCAGGCGCCGGACGCAGGGCGATTGCTGTCATCGCGTCTCGTCACAGGGTGCAACCTTGTAGACGGATGGTTGGTGTAAAACGTTGAGGGTCCCGTCCCCAGGCGCAGGGGACACAGGCACAGTGAAGTGCAGGGGAAGAGGCACAGTGAAGTGCCGAGGGAGGCGGTTGAAGGTGGGACGCGCGCGGGGGCGCCACCGCCCGTACCCGTTCCCCTGCACTTCACTGTGCCTGTGTTCCCTGCACCTTGTTCCGTCACACGCCCTTCAACCCCAACGCCTCGGCGTTGGCCCGCATCGCCTCAATCACGAACGCGATGTGCGCATCCAGCTCCACCCCGAGCTCGGCCGCCCCCGTGGTGATGTCCTCGCGCGAAACGCCGCGGGCAAAGCCCTTGTCTTTCATCTTCTTCTTCACCGACGAAGCCTCAAGATCGAGGACGCTCCGGCTTGGGCGCACGTAGGTGGCGGCCGTCACGAGCCCGCAGAGTTCGTCCACGGCAAAGAGTGCCTTGGCCAGCTGCGACTCCCGCGGGGTGTTGGTGTACTCGGCGTGGCCCAGAATCGCGGCGCAGATCTCGTCTGAGACGCCCAGGGTGCGCAGGTGCCGCACGCCCTCCGACGGGTGCTCGTCGGTGGCCGAGTGCGCGTCATTGGGATAGCGCTCGTAGTCGAAGTCGTGCAGGAGGCCGGCCAGGGCCCAGGCCTCCTCGTCGGCCCCGAAGTGCCGGGCATAGGCGCGCATCACCGTTTCGACGGCGAGCATGTGCTTGCGGAGCGATTCGCT
>CAYHCW010000134.1:2188-7338 GCA_964355025.1 uncultured Gemmatimonas sp.
CCGCTCTTGCCCTGCTTCTGCATCTCGGCCTCGAGCCGCTTGGTCAGCTCCTCGGTCTTCACGTCCAGCGAATCCCCGATGGCCCTGAGCTGCTTCATCTGCTCGGGCGTCAGCTTGAGGATGGCCTTGAGGTCCATCAGCGGCGTGATGGGATTCGGCGCCAGGCGCCGGACCATCGCGCGCAGGTCGAGCGCAGGACGGCCGTTGTTGTTGGTGGCACCGCCACCGAGCATACCCTCGAGCAGCTGTCGCTGGCGATCGACGCCCAGCTGCAGGCGCGCGGTGAGCGACACCTGGAACGGATTGCGCAGCGCCGAGCGAGCCAGCGCGTTGCTGCCAAAGCGTTCGTTGACCGTGTACTTGAAGTTGTTCGTGAGCGGATCGAAGCCGCGCACGTACAGCAGCGTGTTGTCGACGGTGGTGGGCTGACCCCAGCCGCGCAGATGCTCGGCGCCGTGCAGCAGTTCATCGAGGCCGGCGAGCGGGTTCACGAGCCCCACGAGAACCTGCAGTCGGCGGCCGAGGGTCGGCCCGAGTTGCGGCCGAAAGTTGAGTTGGAGGTCGAGCGACGTGTACCACGGCGTGCGACAGCTGTTGCGGCCGGCCACGCTGTTCATCTGGTCCAACAGGCACTCACGCGCGGCCCCGGGCGCCACGTCGAGCAGGCGCTGCATGCCGTCGGCCAGCGCGGCGTCGGCAGTCGAGACCGGGCTGAACACGAACGCGCGGTCGTTGCGCGCGCCGTCACCGTTGATGTCGCCGCCCACGCGGGGCGTGTACGGCTGGCCCGACTGCACGCGCAGGATGCCGGTGACGTCGAGCCACGGCCGGGCGAGCCACGTCACCGACCCATTTACGCCATGGCGCCGCTCGAGGTCGCTGGTGGTCGTGCGAATGATGTTCGGGTCGCCGCTGGTGCTCACCGACCCGAAGCCGCCCTGGGCATTGCCGCCCGAGAACGAGGCCTGGTCGGTGGAGCGGGTGAAGGTGTACGAGAGGCTCCAGATCAGCTGCCTGAACGAGTTGCCGCCGAGGTTGGCGGTGACCTGCGTGGTGTGGGACGCGAGCGGCGAGGCGACCTGAAAGACGTAGCCGTACTCGGGATGCACGCGTGAGGCCGTGAGCGTCGTGGCGCCGGAGAACGGAATGATTGTCTCCGCCGGCACGTACACGGGGCGATTCCCCTCGTTGACCAGCTGGAACTGCGGCGTTGTCAGCAGGTTGCGGTCGGTCACGCCGTACTGGCTGGTGCCCAGTGCGTACGAGGCGTCGACGCTGGCGTTGTAGCGTTGCTTGAAGCGCTTGCTGACGCCGAACGATCCGCGGATGGAGCGCGGCGTGGCAAAATCCGGATCAAACGCCGTCACGTTGGGACGCGTGCGACTGAGCGGCACGCTGAGTCCCGATCCGTCGGCGCAGGTTGTCGGCACGCTCGACGGATCGGCGAGGTAGGTGTTCCAGTTGGGAATCGGCACGGCGCTGCCGATGCAGACGAGCTGTGTTTCGCTGCCCGGCAGGCCCGTCGCATCGATGGCCGACGAGAAAAGCTGCGTCGGGGCGCGGCCGCGGAACTCGCCAACGCCACCGCGCAGAATCCACGGCTGCGGAATCTGGGGCTGCGGCTGACCGGCAGCGCCCTGGAGCAGGCCGGCGAGGCCGCCACCACCAGCGCCGCCGCCACCCCCGCCGGGAGCACCACCGCCGCGTCCACCGCCGCCACCAGCGCCACCGCCGGGTCCGCCGCCCGCCGCAGCGCCCTGACCCGGCCGGTTGCCACGACGTCCGGTGTCGGGCGGAAGCCCAAGCGTAAGCGTGAAGCCAATGCGCGGACTGATGCGTCCGTCCGCCGGAATGCGATTGGTGCGAAGCCCGAACTTGCCTTCGATGTCGGCGTTGTACGCCGGCTGTCCATCGATGGCGCTGCCTTCACCACGCAAACCATACGTGAGCTGGAATGCACGGTTGGGGCGCCAGATGTCGCCGAGATAGATGGCGCCGGCCACCGCACCACCCGTCCGCTGGGCGGGCGCAAACGACCGCGTGAACTGGCTGGGGCGGTTGGCGTCGAGGTCGGCCAGCGAGAGGAACTGAAAGTTGCCGTTGCGGTTGGCGCCGGCCGTCGTGCGAAAACCCGAGCGGTTGAGGAGCCCGCCCAGCTTCCAGCGATGCTTGCCGCCCCCGGAGAGCCACGACAGTTCGTCGCTCATCTCGAGCTGGTTCGCGGCATTGTCGTTGGGCAGGGCGGAGTTGCCGCCGAAGTCGAGGTTCGAAAAGCCCACCTGGCCGCTGGCAAGCGTGCTGCCCACGAGCACGCGTCCCTCGGGGAGGCGCAGGTACGGGTTGGCGCCGCGCGTGTCGAGCGAGTACGAACCCTTGAACTCGTTGAGAAACTGCCCGACGACGGACGACAGCGACACCAGCCCGCCCACGCCGCTGCCTTTCTGTTCACCGGCGTGGGTGGGAATGCTCTGCGCCGTGCTGCGAAAGCCGTCGAGCAGGCTGCCCGACACGTTGGCGCGCAACGACAGCGAGTGGGCCTCGTTGAGCTGCTGGTCGAGGCGAATGATGCCGGTGAGGTTGTCGGTGGTGCGGTCATCCGGCACGAGCGAGTTGCGCAGCGGCAGGCCGTAGCGCTGGAGCAGCGAGAGGAAGCGCGCCGCCGAATCGGGCTGCACGTTCAGCGCCTCGAGCGTCTGCGCGCCCGCGCCAAGGAGCGACTGAAGCGGATCGATGCGCCGCCTTAGCTGGAAGCTGCCGAACCAGAAGGTCTTGTCGCGTGCGAGCGGGCCGCCAAGGCCGCCGCTCACCTGGTGCTGCGTGTACTCGCCACTGAAGGTCGAGGTTCCGGATTCGTCGCCGCTGGCGAACTCGAGGCTGGGGTCGCGCAGCGCGTACGACATGGAGCCCGAGAGGTCGTTGGTGCCGCCGCGTGAGGTGCTCGCCACCTGGCCGCCGGTGAACTGGCCGCGCGCGATGTCGTACGTACTCGTGATCACGCGCGTGCTGCGCACGGCCTCGGTGGGTACGGTGCCGCCGAACGACAGGCCATCGAGCGTCACCAGGTTCTGGTCGGCGCGCTGCCCCGCCACCGAGAAGCCGGCCGCCGAGGTGTCGGAGCCCGACAACCCGACCACGCCGGGCATCAGCGCGGCCACAGAGTTCGGGTCGGAGGCGTCAATCGGAAGGCGCGCGAGCTGCTCGCCCGAGAGCGCGCGCTCAGAACTGCCTGGAGTCGGCTGGTTCTCGTTGGAACGCGGCGTCTGTCGAGCGCTGACGACCACCGCGCCAATGCTGACCGCCGTTGGCGACAGGCGGAAGTCGGCGACGAGACGATCCTCGTCGGAGAGACGGTTGAGGTTCAGCGTGGCCTGGCCAAAGCCGATGGCGCGCACTCGCAGTTGATACTGTCCGCCCCCATCGGGAAAGAGCAGCGTGTACTGCCCCTTGTCGTTGGTGGTGCGCACCCGCGTGGTGCCGGTCTCCACCGACGTCACCTCGACCCGCGCATTGGCGACAGGGCGATCACTGGTGTTGCGCACGGTACCGGTGATGATGTCGGTGGTGCTGCCAACTTGCGCTGCGGCGAGCTGCGGCGCGAGCGTGAAGACCAGGCAGGCAATGAGGCGTCGAAGGGGCATCGGCGGCTATAAGTGCAGGAAAACAGGCACAGTGAAGTGCAGGGGAACAGGCACGGTGAAGTGCAGGGCGAGGAGGGCGGGGGTTGCTACGGGCGACGCGTCGCGCCCCGGCCCCACTCGCCCGCTCCACCGCCCGCCCCACCGCGCGGCCCGCCGTTGGGATAACGGCGCTTGAACTCGGCTTCGCGCTTGGCGCGCGCCGAATCGAGCATTGTCCGCTGGCCGACGGTGAGGATGCTGTCCATCGAGCGCCTGGTCTGCGCCATCAGCGAGTCGATGGCCGGCTGGGTCGACTGGCGGATCTCTCGGAACCCGCGCATCTGCCGCTCGATGAGCGTGTCGATGCGCACCGCCTGTTCCGGAGAGAGCTTCAGCTCGGCGCCCAGCATGTCGCTGGGGCGACGCGGCCCCGCGTGGCGCTCGCCGCCGCGCATCGCGCCGCCGCGCCCGTCGGCCTGGCGCTGGCGCAGCACGGTGCGGTCGAGCGCGATGCCGCCGATGATGCCGGCCAGCGCAACGACAAGCAGCACGCCAGCGGCGAGCAGTCGCGTGGTGCGCGACGGCGGGGTCAGCGGCGAATCGTCAGCCGCGTCGAGCGAACGTTCGTCAGTCATCGGCCCACCACCATCGCAATGAGGAATTCCGTTGAATCAGGACCGAGCACGGCGTCAGTCACCGACGCCCGCGATCCGCCGGCGACGGCGCCGCGCAGGTCGGACGCCGCGGCCGCCGACTGGGCCGCGAACTCGGCGTCGCTGCGCACCTCGCGATTGAGGACGACGGCGGCAATCAGCGCTGCGGCGATGCCAATGGGCACCGCCGCGCGCCCGTACCGCGCGACCAGGCCGTACCACGGCGTCTCGACAAGGCGCATGCGGTGCCGGCGCGCGGCCACGGCAATGCGCTCGCGCAACCGGGCCTCGCGCAGCAGGGTGCCAAGCAGGGCATCGCGCGCGGGATCCTGCGCGAAGTCGCCGTCCGAGTCGTTCATCTGGTTGTCGTTCATGTCGTCCCCTGGTCCCTCAGCGGCGCCAACGTCACACGCAGGCTCTTCTTGGCCTGATGCAGGTGCCACCGCACGTTCTCGGGCGTGAGGCCGAGGTGTTCGGCAATCTCCGCGCCTTTCCATCCTTCCACTTCAAAGAGCATCACGATCTCCCGCTGACGCGGTGTCAGCGCCGCGAGTGCCACGTCAAGCCGCGCCCGCACCTCCGCGCGTACCATCTCTTCGTCCGGCAGCGCGTCCGACGAGGCGGCATCGAGCTGCTCCGGCTCGGTGTACCGCACTTTCCGGGCGCGCAACTGGTTGATGCCAAGGTTGCGCAGCAGCGTGTAGAACCACGGGCCGAATGGCCGGTTGGGATCGAGCAGGGGGAGGCGGTCGAGGGCGCGCAGGAAGGCGTCCTGCACGAGGTCTTCCGCATCAGCCCGGTCACCCAGCAACCGTTCGGCGGCGACGAGAGCACCCGGGAGATGGCGACGGACCAGCGCGTCGAACGCCGCCGGGTCGCC
>CAYHCW010000135.1:0-7329 GCA_964355025.1 uncultured Gemmatimonas sp.
TTATATATGGTCAAGCGCATATGTAATCCCCCGTTTCCCTGACGTGATGGCACGCAGACTCCCTACGCTCGCCGAACCGCCGGTAGCCATTGCGGACCTCGACACCCTGTTCAAGGGGTTCGCCGATCCCACGCGCATCCGCATCCTCAACGTGCTCGCCGCCGGCGAACTCTGCGTGTGCGACGTGGTGGACATCCTGCGCCTCCCCCAGCCCACCGTGTCGCGGCACCTCGCGTACCTGCGTCGCATGGGACTGGCGGAGTGCACGCGCGAGGGGAAGTTCGCGCACTATCGTCTGGCGGACGCGGAGCACGCGGTGCACCGACACCTGATCGACTGCGCGCGGTCGTGCTTCGTCGGGGTGCCGGCGCTCGACCGTGAGCGCCGGCAGGCCGACAAGCGGGCGGCGGCGCGCGCCGTGGAGCCCTGCTGATGCGCTACGCGCTCATCTCGGACATTCACGCCAACCTGCCGGCGCTCGACGCGGTGCTCGCCGACATCGACAGGCGCGGCGCGGCCGCGACGTATCACCTCGGCGATCTCGTCGGCTACTCGAGCGCGCCCAATGAGGTGGTCGCGCGACTTCGCCATGCGGGCATCAGCGGCGTGGCGGGGAACTACGACTCAACGGTGGCGCTGGCGTACAAGCACTGCGGCTGCCGGTCGGAGAATGTGCGGCAGGAGGAGCTGGCCCACCTCAGCTTTGCGTGGACGCTGACGAACACGAGCGACGCGGCCAAGTCCTTTCTGGCCGCACTGCCGTTCCGGCTCGACGTAAAGCCGCTCGGCGGTCACGTTGCCGGCCCCACGGTGACGCTGGTGCACGCCACGCCAACCAGCAACCTCGTGTACGTGACCGAGGATCGCAGCGACGAGTTCCTGGCCAGGATGGCGGCGTCGGCCGGGCTGGGCGAGGGCGACGTGATCTGCTTTGGCCACACGCACAAGCCGTGGCATCGCACGGTGAACGGCGTGCACTTCGTGAACACGGGCAGCGTGGGGCGTCCAAAGGACGGGGACGCTCGCGCAGGGTACGTGCTGCTCGACGTGGATGCCACGGGAGCGCGCGTGGAGTTCGTGCGCGTGGACTACGATATCGCCGCGACGGTCGCCGGTGTGCGGGCGGCGGGGCTGCCGGAGGAGTTCGTGGCGTTCCTCGAGAGCGGCGGCGAGAGATGAAGGGCAACTGACACCACGAAGGGCGAAGGACGCGAAGGGGCACGAAGCAAAAGCACCGGGGGGCACTGCGTCGCTGCAGTTCCCCCCGCTTGCATTTCTTCGCGGCCCTTCGCGCCCTTCGACCTTCGCGGTTGCAGTTCAGTGACCTACCCGTACAACTCCCGCAGCGCCTGGTCCATGGTCTGCGCGTAGCCGCCGTCGATGACGTGCCGCGTGGCCCGCTCGCCCGGTTCCTCGAGCTTGCGCGCCGCGCCGAGCATCGCCGAGATCCTGAACTCGTCGCCGGCGATGTGGCTGAGGTACTCTTCCGCCGCCGTCAGGTAGCCCATCATCCCGCCACACTCCGTGGGACAGAAGACCTTGTGCGCCCGGCGGAGCGCGTCGTCGCCGGCCGGGTGATCGGGCATCACGAGGTTCTCCGAACCGTTGATCACCCGCAGGCGGGCATTGGCCGCGCAGGCGGCGACGGTGGCGTCGTCGAGCGTGTTGCCGGCGGCGTTGACCACCAGCGCGTCCATCGGCTGGCGAAGGAACTCCATCTTCCCCTCGGGCGCCCAGCACTTCACGCCTTGCGCCTCCAGCGTGGCACGCTTGTCGGCGCGCGCTTCAACCACCAGCGGAGTCGCTCCGTCGGCGAGCAGGTAGTCGATGATGTGCAGGCCGATGTTGCCCGCGCCAATGATGCCAACCGCCGATCCCTTGAGCGGAATCGCGGCCCCCTTCATCATGCCGACGAGCATCCAGTAGTTGCCTTCGGCGGTCGGATGCCCCGTGTCGGAGATGACGCTCCCCTTGTATCGCGCATTCAGGTAGCGCAGCGACTCGGTGGTGCCGTCGCTCATCACGCCGTGGCCGAGGTCCTGGCCCGTGGTGAGGAAGAAGCCGTGCGACGCCTCGACGTCCTTGAAGCACTCGATGGCAAAGTCGAGCAGTTCGCTGTCGCGCGGTTCGCCCACCCGCGACCCCGGCGTGGGATGCATCACGCACTTGCCGCCCACGATGCGCGAGAAGTCGCGCTGCACGTGTGGGCCGCCGACCTTCAGCAGGCGCGACCAGAAGACCTTCTCGTCCATCCCGATGGCGAGGTCGATGGCTTCGTGGTCGGAGTTCCACCCCGGGATGCTGGTGCGCGTCTCCGGGGCAATCCGGAAGCCGCCCAGCGAGAGCATGTTCGAGCCCGGCTGCGCGTGCGTCGCGATGCTCAGGGTCCACGGCGCCGAGGTGCTGGTGTAGCGGTACACCCAGACGCGAGCGGTGCTGATACGCCCAATTTCAGGGGCGATCTTGAGTGTCTCCTCGGGGGAGAGCACGGTCTTCGAAAAGCCTGGCATGGGAAACTCTGGGCAGGGTCGGGTAGCTCGCGGGCCGGCGCGGTGACGCGCGGGGCACCTGTTAATAGTAGGGGTCGGCCCCCCGATGGGGAACGCGCCCGCCGGGTTGGAATTGTCGCCCGGCCGCCGCCTAGGGTACATTCTGATCTGCAATCCGCCAACCGCCAACTGCCAACTGCGCCCCCCATGGCCACCACTGCCCACGCCTCGTCGGACACCTTCCCAATCAACGGGACGGACTACATCGAGTTTTACGTCGGCAATGCCCGGCAGTCGTCCATCTACTACCGCACTGCCTTCGGCTTTCAGTTGATCGGCTATCGCGGGCCCGAGACCGGCGTCCGCGACCGCGCCAGCTACCTGCTGCAGCAGGACAAGATTCGCCTGGTGCTCACGACGCCTATTGCACCAGAAGGGCCCATCGCCGAGCACGTGCTGAAGCACGGCGACGGCGTGCGCGACCTGGCGTTCTGGGTGGATGACGCGCGCGACGCCTACGCCAAGGCGGTGGAGCGTGGCGCGGTGTCGGTGCACCCGCCCGAGGTGCAGTCTGATGCCACGGGCGAGGTGGTGATTGCCGCCATCAGGACGTACGGCGACACCATTCATTCCCTGGTCGAGCGCCGGAACTACACCGGGCTGTTCCTGCCGGGATTCGTGGCCGCAACCAGCGAGTACACGCCCTCACCGGTGGGCCTCAAGTACGTCGACCACTGCGTGGGCAACGTCGAACTCGGCAAGATGAACGTGTGGGTGGAGTTCTACTCGAAGGTGCTGGGTTTCTTCAACCTGCTCACGTTCGACGACAAGGACATCTCCACCGAGTATTCGGCGCTGATGTCGAAGGTGATGAGCAACGGCAACGGCCGCATCAAGTTCCCCATCAACGAGCCGGCGTCGGGGAAGAAGAAGAGCCAGATCGAGGAGTACCTCGACTTCTACCGGGGCCCCGGCGTGCAGCACATCGCGGTGGCGACCGACGACATCATCGGCACGGTGCAGGCGATGCGCACGCGGGGCGTCGAGTTTCTCAAGACGCCGACCTCGTACTACGACACGCTGCAGGCGCGCGTGGGGAAGATCGACGAGCCGCTGGATACGCTCAAGGAACTGGGCATCCTCGTGGACCGCGACGACGAAGGATACCTGCTGCAGATCTTCACCAAGCCGGTGCAGGACCGGCCAACGCTCTTCTTCGAGGTGATCCAGCGCAAGGGCGCCAAGGGCTTCGGCAAGGGCAACTTCCAGGCGCTGTTCGAGAGCATCGAGCGCGAGCAGGCGCTGCGGGGGAACCTCTAATGCCGTTCTATCACACGCTGGGGCAGGTGCCGCGCAAGCGACACACGGTGTTCCGCCGGCCCGACGGAGGCTTGTACAGCGAGCAGCTGATGGGCAACGAGGGCTTCACCGGGCCCTCGGCGCTGCTGTATCACATCCATCCGCCGACGACCATCAAGAGCGTGCGGCGCCTCAAGGAGACGCCGTACGAGAAGGATGACGATCTCGCGCTGCGGCATCGGCATTTTCGCACGCGCACGCTGACGCCCAAGGGTGGGTCGCCGACGCTCGATCGCATCCCGCTGCTGTTCAACGCGGACATCGCGATGCTCTGGAGCGAGCCGGACGTGCAGGACGAGCATTTCTTCCGCAACGCGCAGGCCGACGAGGTGGTGTACGTCGCGGAGGGGAGCGGGACGCTCGAGTCGCAGTTCGGGTACCTCGCGGTCAAGCCGGGCGACTACGTGGTGCTGCCGCGTGGCATCATGCACCGCTGGCGCCTCGCCGGCGCGGCGAAGCTGCTGATCATGGAAAGCCGCGGCTACGTGCGGCCGCCCTCGCGCTACCGCACCGAGTACGGCCAGATCGTGGAAGGCGCGCCGTACAGCGAGCGCGATTTCCGCCGCCCCACCGAGCTGACGACGTTCGACGAGAAGGGCGACTTCCCGATCATCGTCAAGCAGTACAATGGCCTCACCGAGATGGTGCTCGACCACCATCCGTTCGACGTCGTGGGCTGGGACGGCTTCTTCTACCCCTGGGCGTTCAACATCAACGACTTCGAACCGATCGTCGGACGCATCCACCAGCCTCCGCCGGTGCACCAGACGTTCCAGGGCGACGGGTTCGTGATCTGCTCGTTCTGCCCGCGGCCGTACGACTTCGATCCGCAGGCGGTGCCGGCGCCGTACGCGCACAGCAACGTGGACAGCGACGAGGTGCTCTTCTATGCGTCCAGCGAGTTCATGAGCCGCAAGGGCATCGAGTACGGCTCCATCACGCACCATCCCGACGGGCTGCCGCACGGGCCGCACCCGGGCCGCACCGAGGCGAGCATCGGGGCCAAGGCGACCAACGAACTGGCCGTGATGATGGACTCGTTTCGCCCGATGCACGTGGCCAGGGCGGTGCTGGGCTGCGAGGACACGGAGTACTATCGATCGTGGATCGAGGCGGGGGAGGGGTTCAACCCGCCTACCAGTTGATACTGCAAGAGAACCTGTACGCTATACGCTCTACGTTATACGCCGTCCGCTCGAGACGAGGCGTCGTGAGCGGACGGCCTACGGCGGACAGCGTACAGCTTACAGCTTCTTTTCAAAGAGGTCTCGTGGAACTCACGCTGTCATCTGCCGATTCGCTGGCCCGTTACCGCCTGCTCACCAGCCTCATTGCCCCGCGTCCCATCGCGCTCGTGTCCACGCTCGATGCCGGCGGGCGGGGCAATCTGGCGCCGTTCTCCTTCTTCATGATGGGGGGCGGCAAGCCGCCGTCGCTCGCCTTTTCCCCGCTCAATGACAAGGCGCGCGGCCCCAAGGACACGCTGCGCAACATCGAGGCGACCGGGGAGTTCGTGGTGAACGTCGTCACGCGGGCGATGGCCGAGCGCGTGAACCGTGCGTCTGGGGACTACGCGCCGGACGTTGACGAGTTCGACCTTGCGCCGTTCACGAGGGAGGCATCGCGGTTGGTGAAGCCACCCCGGGTCGCCGAGAGTCCGGCATCGCTGGAGTGCAGGCTGTTCCAGGTAGTGCGGCACGGCGACGGCCCACAGGCGGCGAACTACGTGATTGGCGAGATTGTCCACGTGCGCATCCACGACGCGGCGCTGAAGGCCGACGGACTGTTCGACGCGGCGGGGCAGGGGCTGGTGGCGCGGATGGGGAGGGACGAGTGGTCTCAGGTTCTGAGCGAGGGCGTGTTCAGTCTGGCGCGGCCAGTGGTCTAGAAACGAAGCTGTCGGCTGTACGCTGTACGCTCTACGCCGTCCGTTGCGGTTGCTCGCGTCATCGCCAATCGTGATCCTCAATCGAAATCCTGCATCGCAATCCGCGATCCAGATCCTCAATCGCCTTCCGCGATTCGCATCCTCAATCATGCCCAAGCACTCAGCACGTTTCGACAGCCTGCCCGTCTACATGCTCGCCACCATCCCGCAGAAGAAGCGGGACCTGATTGCGCGCGGAGTGGACGTCATCGACCTCGGCGCGGGCGATGCCGACCTCGCGCCGCCGCCCCGCGTGGTGACCGCACTCGCCGAGGCGGCGAAGAACCCGGCGATGTCGCGCTACGGATTTGGCCTGGGACTGCCGACGTTCCGCGAGGCGGCATCGGCCTGGATGGACAAGCGATTCGGGCAGAAGTTCGACCCGCTCACCGAGCTGGTGCCGCTCATCGGGAGCAAGGAGGGGATTTCGCACCTGGCGCTCGCGTATCTCGAGCCCGGCGACGCGGCCATCATCCCCGACCCGGGCTACCTGGCGTACCTCGGCGGCACGCTGCTCAGCAACGCAGAACCCTATCTGTATCCCATCACGCCGCGCACGAACTTCCTCGTGGACGTCGACGAGATCCCGGCCGACGTTCGCGCGCGCACGAAGATCCTCTACCTGAACTACCCGAACAACCCGACGGCGGCGATCGCGCCGCGCGACTACCTGGAGAAGGTGGTGCGCTGGTGCCGCGAGCACGACATCCTGCTCGTGTACGACAACGCGTACAGCGAGATGACGTTCGATGGCTACGTGGCGCCGAGCATCTTCGAGATCGATGGCGCGCGCGAGGTGGCGCTCGAGTTCCACTCGCTGTCGAAGACGTACAACATGACGGGGTGGCGCCTGGGCTGGGCCGTGGGCGCGCCGAAGTTCGTGGGGACGCTGGCCAAGGTGAAGAGCTTCCTCGACACGGGGCAGTTCATGGCGTCGCAGGCCGCGGGCATCGCGGCGTTCGAGAGTCACGCCGACTGGCTGCCGGGCAACCTCGCCATCTTCCGTGAGCGCCGCGACGCGGCGGTCGCCGCGTTTCGCGCCGAGGGGTTCACCGTCGAGGTGCCGAAGGCGTCGATGTACCTGTGGGTGCCGTTGCCGGCGGGGGTGAGCTCGGTGGAGTTCCACGAGCGCCTGATGAACGAGGAGGGCGTCATTGCCCTGGCCGGCAAGTCACTCGGCGCTGGCGGCGAAGGGTTCTTCCGCGTCTCGTTCATCACGTCGCCGGAGCGGATCGCTGAGGCGGCGCGGCGGGCGGGTCGGGTACTGGCGCGGATGGTGGGGTAGGCGACGCGGAGTCTGCGCACCGGCCCAATCCGCGGCTGGGCGTGGCGCAGACTCAGCGGTGAGGTCATGGTCGACGTGGCATCCTACCTGAGCTCCACCGTCGTCCGTACGGTCCCTCCCTTCACCGCGGAATACTGAATCGTGACGGGTCCCGCTCCCTTCACGAGATACTCGATCGTTCGCGTCGTCCGGCCGGGAAGCCCGTTGCGAATGAGGATGCGCTTCAGGTCCTTCTGATCGATCATCGACAGCGGCCCGGGCTGGAACTT
>CAYHCW010000136.1:0-7293 GCA_964355025.1 uncultured Gemmatimonas sp.
CGAGGCAGTTGCCCACGAGGTTGATCGACGTGCGCGCCATGTCCATCACCGCATCGACGCCGAGGATCACCGCCACGGCTTCGAGCGGCAAGCCGAACATCGTCAGCGCGCCCGACAGGATCACCAGCGATGCCCGCGGAACGGCGGCCACGCCCTTGGACGTCAGCATCAGCGTGAGCATCATCAGCAGCTGCTGCCCGAGCGTCATCTCGATGCCGCCGGCCTGCGCCGCAAAGACCGCCGCGATGGCCAGATACAGCGTCGAGCCGTCCAGGTTGAACGAATACCCGGTCGGCAGCACGAACGCGACGATGCGCTTGGGAATGCCGAACTTCTCGAGCTGCTGCATGGCCAGCGGGAGCGCGGCCTCGGACGACGCCGTGGAGAAGGCAATCAGCCACGGCTCCTTGATGAAGCTCCAGAAGCGGCGAATCGGCACGCGTGCAATCAGCGCCACCGGCAAGAGCACGCAGACGATGAACACCGCCAGCGCGCCGTACAGGGTGCCCACCAAGAGCGCGAGGCTCTTCAGCACCCCCAGCCCGCTCTGCCCCACCGTCACGGCAATGGCCGCGCCGATGCCGAAGGGCGCGAACGCCATGACGATGCCGGTGAACTTGAACATCACCTCGCTCAGCGAGCCGCAGAAGTCGAGCATGACCTGCTTCGGCTTGCCCTGCACCTGGCTGAGCCCCACCGCGAACAGGATGGCGAAGAACACGATCTGCAGCACCTCGTTGTGCGTCGCCGCCTCAAAGAAGCTCTGCGGCACCATGTGCTCGATGACGCCGCTGAACGTGATCTTGGTCGCGGCAATCTTCTCCACGGCGGCCGCGCTCCCCGTCGCCGGTGCCGTCAGCGTGATCCCGTCGCCGGGCCGCACGAGGTTGACCGCGCCGAGGCCGAGGAAGAGCGCAAGCGTCGTGACGATCTCGAAGTAGATGATCGACCGGAACGCCAGCCGCCCCACCTTCTTCATGTCGTCGCCGTGCCCGGCAATTCCCACGACCAGCGTGGAGAACAGCAGCGGCACGATCAGCGACTTGATCATCCGCAGGAAAACGGCGCTCAGCGCCTTGGCGGCCGTGAACACCGCCGGGTATTCCGACGCGGGACACAGCCAGCCGACGAGGATGCCGACGACCATGGCGACGGCGATCCACTGCGTGGAACTCAGCTTCTTCATGACACTCTCGAGTTGACGTCATTCATCGACCGGCTTCCTCAGCTTGCTGTGCTTGAACCCGTACACGAAATACAGCGCCAGGCCGATCGCCAGCCAGACGCCAAACCGCACCCACGCCTCCGCCGGAAGCCCCTGCATCACGAACAGGCACGCCGCCGCCCCACCCAGACAGACGACCCACGCAAAAGGTACGCGGAAGGGCCGCTCCCTGTTGGGATCGATGCGCCGCAGCACCAGCACGCCGACGCACACGATGGCAAAGGCGAAGAGCGTCCCGATGTTCGTCAGGTCGTACGTCTCGCCGGCATCGCCAATCAGCGCCCACGTCGCCACAAAGAGCCCGCTCAGGATCGTGGTGATGTGCGGCGTGCGGTACTTGGGGTGGATCTTCGCCGCCCACGGGGGCAGCAGGCCGTCACGCGCCATCGCGTAGAAGATGCGCGGCTGGCCATACTGGAACACCAGCAGCACGGCGCTCATCGACACCACCGCGCCCATCGAGATGAACCAGCTGAACCGCTGCAGCCCGGCCTGGTTGAAGGCCGCCGCCAGCGGGTCGTTGGCCAGCAGCATCTTGTATGGCACGAGGCCGGTGGCCACCGCGCCGACCACGATATAGATGAGCGTGCAGATGGCCAGGCCAATCAGGATGCCCCGCGGCATGGTGCGCTGGGGATCCTTGGTTTCCTCGGCCGCCGTCGAGATGGCGTCGAAGCCGATGTACGCGAAAAAGACGATGGCCGCACCCTGGTGGACGCCCCGGAAGCCGTTGGGAGCGAACGGCTGATAGTTGGCCATGTCGATGTGCTGCACGCCAACCGTCACGAAGACGGCGAGCACCAGCAGCTTGATGCCGACCATCACGTTGTTCACCCGCGTGCTCTCCTTGACGCCGATCACCAGCAGCCAGGTGATGAGCGCCACGATGGTGAACGCGGGCAGGTTCAGGAGCACCGGCTTGCCGAGGATGTGCGGCGCCGTGCCGATCAGGGCCTTCAGCGGCGAGTCGGGGGCCGCCAGGATCACCTCGCGGTAGCCGTGCACCAGCCACCCGGGCAGGTTGACGCCGAACCCGCTGAGCAGCGACACAAAGTACCCGCTCCAGCTGATCGCCACCGCCACGTTGCCCACGGCGTACTCGAGAATCAGGTCCCAGCCGATGATCCACGCCACCAGCTCGCCGAGCGTGGCGTACGAGTACGCGTACGCGCTGCCGGCCTGCGGAATCATCGCCGCCAGCTCGGCATAGCACAGGGCGCAGAGCGCGCACACGGCGCCGAGCAGGATGAACGAGATGATGAGCGCAGGGCCGGCGCCGTAGCGGATCACCGTCACTCCGTCGGCTGCCATCTGGCCGGCGGCGGCCGTGCCGATGGAGCTGAAGATGCCGGCGCCAATCACCGCGCCGATCGACAGCATCACCAGGTCGGTGGTTCCCAGCACACGCTTCAGCTGCGGGCTGTGCCCGTCTCCCTCGGGGAGGAGGGCCGCAATCGGCTTGCGGGTGAACAATCCCATGCCGTGACCTCAATAAGGACGGCGGGCGGCGCCTCGCCTGGAGGGCCGCCCGCTGCAGTGAACTCAGGCCGCTGCGCGCGTGCCGCGCGAACGCCAGAGGAAGTAGACCGGAATGCCGAGGAGCACGATGACGAGGCCGGCCTTCGCCTGCGCCCGCGTGTTTTCGGCGATGAACAGCGACACCGCGACCGCGACGGCCAGCACGATGTACAGCGCCGGGAGCACGGGGTATCCGATCGCCTTGTAGGGGCGCTCGGCGTCTGGACGCTTGACCCGCAGGATGAACAAGCCGGCGGTGGTAAGCGCATAGAACACGAGGGCGGCGAAGATCACATAATCGAGCAGCTGGTTGTACGTGCCCGAGAGGCAGAGCACCGACGTCCAGACCGACTGCGCGACGAGCGCCCACGCCGGGACGCCCTTGCTGCTGAGCGCGCCCGCCTTCGCGAAGAACACGCCGTCCCGGGCCATCGCCCAGTACACCCGGGCGCCGGCGAGAATCAGGCCGTTGTTGCAGCCAAACGTCGAGATCAGAATCGCGACCGCCATCAACGTGCTGCCCGACGGGCCAAAGATCACCTCGGCCGCCGCCGTGCCCACGCGATCCTGCGTCGCAAACTGGATGCCGCGCGCCATCACGTCGCCACCGTCCGCCACGCCGTGAAATGGCAGGACGTTGAGGTACGCCACATTGGCCAGGATGTACAGCAGGGTCACGAGGCCGGTGCCGAGCACCAGTGCCTTCGGCAGGTTCTTCGCCGGGTTCTTCACTTCGGCGGCCGCGAACGTGACGTTGTTCCACGCATCACTCGAGAACAGGCTGCCCACCAGCGCGGCGCCGAGCACGATGGCGAATGAACCAGAAAAATCGGGACCGGCGCTGAAGTTGCCGCCCCCGAAGTTCGCCGCCAGCGCGCCGGCGTTTCGCCCGACGGTGATGCCGAGGATGACGAGCGCGGCGAGCGCGCCCGTCTTGACGATGGTCAGCGTCGTCTGGACCGCCTTGCCCTCTCTCACGCCGCGCAGGTTGATCCAGGTCAGCACCCAGATGGACGCCAGCGCGACCAGCCGCTGCGGAGAGAGCCCGATCTGGAAGGCCTGCGACGGATCGGTGCAGCCCAGCACCCCCACGCAGAGGTCGGGATGGGGAAACCACGTAAAGCGATCGGGCGTCACGCCGGGCAGGAGCACACCCAGGAAACGCCCGAACGCCACGGCGACGGCAGCGATGGTCCCCGTCTGGATGACGAGAAAGAGCGTCCATCCATACAGGAAGCCCATGAGCGGACCCATGGCCTCGCGCAGGAAGACATACTGCCCGCCGGCCTTGGGATACATCGCCGCAAGTTCGCCGTAGGCGAGCGCGCCGAGCATCGTCATGACGCCGGTCAGCAGCCAGACCACCAGCAGCCACATCGGCGACATCACGCTGCGGCCGATGCCGGCGGAGACGATGAAGATGCCCGACCCGATCATCGAGCCCGCCACCAGCATCGTGGCGTCGGTGAGCGAGAGGGCCTTCACGAACTCCGACGACGCCTTGGCGCCGGTGGCTGCACTACGATCGCTCATGCGGTGCCTCGTGACGGAATAGGGGCCGGCGCCCGGGAAGCCGGCCGGAAACCGCGTAAGCTAGGTGCCGCACGGGAGTTGAGCCAGTAGTCGCTTGGCCGTGACCGCCCGCCGGTGCAGTCCGTGCCCGGCAGGCCGGAGGGGGAAAAACAGAAGCCCGCCTTGCGGCGGGCTTCCGGTACTCTACCCTCGTCGGACGATCAGGCGCCCGCCTTCGCCGCCGCCGCCTTCGCCCCGCCGATGCTCATCCCGTAGAACGAGCGATACACGAAGAACAGCGCGATGGCAAAGAAGAGGATCGACAGGCTGCTGGTCAGCAGCGAGCCCTGCTCGCTCGTGAGCTTCACGGCGAGTTCCACGGCGAGCATGCCGAACAGCGTGGTGAACTTGATGACCGGGTTGAGCGCCACCGACGACGTGTCCTTGAACGGATCGCCCACCGTGTCGCCGACCACCGTGGCGTCGTGCAGCGGGGTGCCCTTCGCCTTCATCTCGGTCTCGACGATCTTCTTGGCGTTGTCCCAGGCGCCGCCGGCGTTGGCCATGAAGATGGCCTGGTACAGGCCGAAGATGGCGATCGAAATCAGGTAGCCGATGAAGAAGTACGGCTCGGCGAACGCAAAGGCGAGCGTGGCGAAGAAGACGGTGAGGAAGATGTTGAACATGCCCTTCTGCGCGTACTGCGTGCAGATCTTCACCACCGCCTTGCTGTCCTCCACCGACGCCTTCTCGGCGCTGTCGAGCTTGATGTTCTCCTTGATGAACTCCACGGCGCGGTAGGCGCCGGTGGTCACCGCCTGCATGGACGCGCCGGTGAACCAGTAGATGATGGCGCCGCCGGTGATCAGGCCGAGCACGAACGGCGCGTGCAGCAGCGAGAGGTTTTCGGTGTTTTCGGTCAGGCCGTTCGTGAGCCCCATCATGATGGAAAAGATCATGGTGGTGGCGCCGACGACGGCCGTGCCAATGAGCACGGGCTTGGCCGTGGCCTTGAACGTGTTGCCCGCGCCGTCGCCCTTCTCCAGTTGGTACTTGGCGTTTTCGAAGTCGGGCTCGAAGCCGAAGTTTCTCTTGATGTCTTCCCGGATACCCTTGCGCCCCTCGATCTGCGAAAGCTCATAGACGGACTGGGCGTTGTCGGTGACCGGGCCGTAGCTATCCACCGCAATCGTGACGGGGCCCATGCCGAGGAAGCCGAAAGCCACGAGGCCGAAGGCGAAGATGGGCGCGGCAAAGAGGAACTTCGCCGGCATGAGGGCGAGCAGGGCCGCATTCTGGGAGAAGAAATACGACACCGCCATGAGCAGCATGATGACGAGGCCCATCCAGAAGGCGGAGAAATTGCCGGCGACGAGGCCCGACAGGATGTTGAGCGAGGCGCCGCCGTGCTTGGAGCAGTTGGTGACTTCCTTCACGTGGCGGGAATTCGTGCTGACGAAGATCTTGGTGAATTCCGGGATCAGGGCGCCAGCGACGGTGCCGCAACTGATGATGACGGAGAGCACCCACCACAAGGCCGGGTTAACGCCGGGCTGGTGCCCGAGCAGAAAATAGGAGGCGATGAAGGTGATGCCGATGGACACGGCGGAGGTGATCCACACGAGGTGGGTCAGCGGAGCCTCGAAATCAAAATCCTTCAGATTGCCGTATTTGGCCTTCGAGATGACTTGATTGATGAAATAGGAAACCAGCGAAGTGACGATCATCAGCGCGCGCATGGTGAAGAGCCAGACGATGAGCATGGCGCAGAGTTCCTGGCTGTCGGTGAGGGCGAGCGCGAGGAAGGCGATGAGCGCGACCCCGGTCACGCCGTAGGTCTCGAAACCGTCCGCCGTCGGTCCAACCGAGTCGCCGGCGTTGTCCCCGGTGCAATCGGCGATGACGCCGGGGTTCTTCGGGTCGTCCTCGGGGAGCTTGAAGACGATCTTCATCAGGTCGGCGCCGATGTCGGCGATCTTGGTGAAGATGCCGCCGCAGATGCGGAGGACAGACGCCCCGAGGGACTCGCCAATGGCGAAGCCGATGAAGCAGGGGCCGACCAGTTCCCGCGGCAGGAACACCAGGATGCAGATCATGAAGAACAGCTCGACGCACACGAGCAGCAGGCCGACGCTCATGCCGGAGCGCAGGGGAATGAAGAGCGTGTTGAGCGCGTTGCCCTTGAGGGCGGAGAAGGCGGTGCGCGAGTTGGCTACCGTGTTAATGCGAATACCAAACCAAGCTACGCCGTAAGAGCCCAGAATACCTAAAATGGAGGCGAGCAAAATTACCATCACATGGGCGGCGGTGTTGTGTGACAAGACGCCGAAGTAGTAGATCATGCAGGCGCCGATCAGCACCCAGAGAATGGCGAGGAACTTACCTTGGGTGAATAAATAGGTTTTGCAGGTCTCCCAAATCATGTGCGAGACGCTCGCCATCGAGGCATGCACCTGGAGGGCTTTGGTCTGCGTATATTGAATGAGACCAAATACGGCGCCGAGCGCGCAGATTACGATCCCCCAGTACATCAGCGTGATACCGCTGACACCACCGAGGCCATCGAAGCGCACATGAGTAAGATCAGGGATCTTGATGTCCGCTTCGCCGGCAAAGGCGGGAGTTGCTAAAGTGGCTAGCGCTAAAATCAGCGCTCCCGTTTGTTTCCAAACATTGGATTTAAGCATAACTAAGGGTAAGGGTACTGAACGAGGGAAACCTGCCAAGCGGCCGCGAGTGAGGCCAGTTTAATTTGCCTTGAAACCGCCTCGGCGTTGAGCTGTTAGGTAGTTTAATTTTATCGGTGAAGACTGTTAAACGCGCTTATGCCTCTGCTCGAAGTTAAAAACCTCATTAAGACCTACGCGGCGCCTGGGTTTAAGCGGAGCGACTCCAGCGCTGTTCATCGGGTGGTCGAGGTTGCTGCATTCACCTTAGAGGCCGGTGAGCAGCGAGCGCTGCGCGGCGAAAGCGGATCGGGGAAAACGACTTTTCTTCATCTGCTCGCAGGCATCCTCGCTCCTGATAGCGGCTCTATC
>CAYHCW010000137.1:0-2622 GCA_964355025.1 uncultured Gemmatimonas sp.
CATCTCGCAGGTGCTGGTGGAGCGGTCGCTCATCGGCTGGAAGGAGTTCGAGCTCGAGGTGATGCGGGACCACGCCGACAACGTGGTCATCGTCTGCTCCATCGAGAACCTCGACCCGATGGGCGTGCACACCGGCGACTCGATCACCGTGGCCCCGGCGATGACGCTCACCGACCGCGAGTACCAGGCCATGCGTGACGCGGCCGTCAAGGTGATCCGCGAGATCGGCGTCGATGCCGGCGGCTGCAACATCCAGTTCGCGCTGAACCCCGCCAACGGCGATCTCGTGGTCATCGAGATGAATCCGCGGGTGTCGCGGTCCTCGGCCCTGGCGTCGAAGGCCACGGGCTTTGCCATCGCCAAGATCGGCACCAAGCTGGCCGTCGGGTATCGCCTCGACGAGTTGGCCAACGACATCACCAAGACGACGCCGGCGAGTTTCGAGCCGGTGCTCGATTACGTGGTGGTGAAGTGCCCGCGCTTCGACTTCGAGAAGTTTCCGGGCGCCAATCCGCTGCTGACCACGCAGATGAAGTCGGTGGGCGAGTCGATGGCCATCGGCCGCACGTTCAAGGAAGCGTTCCAGAAGGGGCTGCGCGCGCTGGAGAACGGGCGCCAGGGGTGGGACGTGGGCAGCCGGCTCATCGATGACCGGCTCGTCGACGACACCCTCGAGACGCTGCGCATCGCGCTGCAGACGCCGACGCCGGAACGCATCTACCAGATCAAGCGGGCGATGCTCTCGGGCCTGAGCCACGACGAACTCCACGAGCTCACGTTCGTCGACCGCTGGTTCCTCGCCCAGATGCAGGAACTCGTGGACGCGGAACGCGCGTATGCCGCGCTGGAGTCCGTGTCCACCGGGGCATTGCGCCAGATGAAGCGCCTGGGCTTCAGCGACGTGCAGCTCGCGCGGTTGCGCGGCCAGCCGGAAGCCGAGGTCCGTGCGCAGCGCTGGGCCGCCGGCGTGCGCCCGGTCTACAAGATGGTGGACACGTGCGCCGGCGAGTTTCCGTCGAGCACGCCCTACCTCTACGGCACCTGGGACGAGGAAACCGAGGCGCCGCGGAGCGGGCGCAAGTCGGTGATCATCCTGGGCTCGGGTCCCAATCGCATCGGCCAGGGCGTGGAGTTCGACTACTGCTGCGTGCGCGCCGTGATGGCGCTGCGCGAGCAGGGGTACGAGACCATCATGATCAACTCGAACCCCGAGACGGTTTCCACCGACTACGACACCAGCGACAAGCTGTACTTCGAGCCGCTCACGCTGGAGCACGTGCTGGAGATTGTCGATCGCGAGCAGCCCATCGGCGTCATCGTGCAGCTCGGCGGGCAGACACCGCTCAAGCTCACGCGGGGGCTCGAAGCCGCCGGCGTGAAGATCCTCGGCACGTCGCCGGACTCCATCGACACGGCCGAGGACCGGCGCCGGTTCGAGGCGATCGCCCGCAAGCTCAACGTCGCCCAGCCGCCCAGCGGCACCGCCACCAGCGTCGATGCGGCCGTGGACATCGCGACGCGCGTCGGGTATCCGGTGCTGCTGCGCCCCAGCTACGTGCTTGGCGGGCGCGCGATGGAGATCGTCTACGACGAGACGTCCCTGCGGGACTACTTTCAGCGCGCGGTGCGCGTGTCGGAAGATCGCCCGGTGCTCATCGACCGCTTCCTCGAGGATGCGTTCGAGGCCGACGTCGACGCGCTGTCGGACGGCGAGACCGTGGTGATCGGCGGCGTCATGCAGCACATCGAGGACGCCGGCATCCATTCGGGCGATTCGGCCTGCGTCCTGCCGCCCTACCTCATCACGCCGCAGGACGCGCACCAGATGCGCCGGCACACGGTGGAGTTCGCCAAGGCGCTCGGCGTGGTGGGGCTGATCAACGTGCAGTATGCGGTGAAGGACGGCACGGTCTACGTGCTCGAGGTCAACCCGCGGGCCAGCCGCACCATCCCGTTCGTTTCCAAGACCATCGGCGTGCCGCTGGCGTCGCTGGCCGCGCGGGTGATGCTCGGGGAGAAGCTGGTGGATATCGGCTACACCAGCGAGATCATCGCGCCGTACGTCGCGGTGAAGGAAGCGGTCTTTCCGTTCACCAAGTTCCGCGAGTTCGACCCGATTCTCGGCCCCGAGATGCGGTCGACCGGAGAGGTGATGGGCATTGCCGACTCGTTCGGCGCGGCGTTTGCCAAGGCACAGCTCGCCGCCGGCAACGGCCTGCCGCTCGAGGGCACGGTGATGATGACGGTGAACGATCACGACAAGCCCTCGATGGCGGCCATCGCCCGGCGTTTTCACGCCATGGGATTCCACCTCGTGGCGACGACGGGCACGGCCCGGTACCTGCGCGAGCTGGGCGTGCCCTGTGCGGCGGTGAAGAAGGTGAGCGAAGGGCGGCCGCACGGCATCGACCTCCTGGTGAATGGCGAGGTGCAGCTGCTCATCAACACGCCGCTCGGCAAGCGATCGCAGAAGGACGACTACTCGCTGCGCCAGGCGGCCATCACGCAGCGGGTGCCGTACACCACGACGATGTCGGCCGCGAATGCGGCGTGCGACGCGATCCTGTCGCTCCGCAGCAGGCAGCAGACGGTGCGCAGCGTGCAGGAGTGGCAGGCGGACCT
>CAYHCW010000137.1:2722-7290 GCA_964355025.1 uncultured Gemmatimonas sp.
CGCTCCGCAGCAGGCAGCAGACGGTGCGCAGCGTGCAGGAGTGGCAGGCGGACCTTTGATGGCCACCGTGCGCCACCTCGCGTCCGCGCTGTTGCCGGCGAGCGTGGCGGCGCCGCTGCGGCGTCTGGCCCGGTGGATGGCCGTCAAGCGCTTTGCGGCCTATGATGCCCGGCACGTCTACGGCGGCTGGGCGCTGACGGTCCGCATCGCCGACCCGCTGGCGCAGGGGTGGTACGACCACGACTGGGACCTTGGGACGGAGATCGGCTGCCTCGTGCGGCGAGGGCGGCTTGGCCCCGGCGCGCGCGTCTTTGATCTCGGCGCGCACCAGGGGATCGTCGCGCTGATGCTTGCCAGCATCGTGGGGCCCGACGGACTGGTGATCGCCGTCGAGGCAGTGCCGCACAACGCGCGCGTCGCGCGGCAGAATGCCGCGGCCAACGCGTGCAGGCAGCTCCTCGTGGTGCAGGCGGCGGTGGGGGCGGAGGACGGGTCGCTCTGGTTCGAGGACCGCTGGAACGGCGCGGTGAGCCGCCGGCCGGGCGTGGGCGTGGAGGTCGACGCCGTGACCGTCGACACGCTCACCCGGTTGCACGGCGCACCCGACGTGCTCTTCATCGACGTCGAAGGGTTTGAGCTGCACGCGCTGCGCGGCGCGCGGCAGACGCTCGCGCGGCACCAGCCCGACCTGTTCGTCGAGGCGCACGTGGGCGCGGGCCTGGAGCACTTTGGCACGATCGACGACCTGCTGGCGCTCATCCCGGTTGGCTATGAGGTGATGGTCGCACCGGGAGAAGCCGGCGATTTCGTGCCGCTCACCCAGGGACGGTCCCTGCTGGGCGAGCGTTGCCGCATTGTGGCGTTTTCACCGCGCACACCCGAGATTTCTTCCCATGCCTGACTACTTCGTGCACGAGTCCTCCTTCGTCGACGCCGGCGCCACCATCGGCGCCGGCACCAAGGTGTGGCATTTCTGCCACGTCATGCCGGGGGCGATCATCGGCGCGCGCTGCTCACTCGGACAGAACGTCGTCGTGATGGGCGGCACCCGCATGGGCGACAACGTGAAGATCCAGAACAACGTCTCCATCTACGAGGGCGTGGTGCTGGAGGACGACGTGTTCTGCGGGCCATCGATGGTCTTTACCAACGTCATCAACCCGCGCAGCGCGGTGTCGCGCAAGGACGAGTACCGCCAGACGCTCGTGCAGCGGGGCGCGTCGATCGGCGCCAACGCCACGGTGGTGTGCGGCGCCACGCTGGGACGCTACTGTTTCATCGGCGCCGGCGCGGTGGTGACGAAGGACGTGCCCGACTACGCGCTCATGACCGGCGTGCCGGCGCGGCGCACGGGGTGGATGTGCGAGTGCGGCATGAAGCTGAAGGACGAGACGATGCAGCTGGTCTGCCCCGGCTGTGGCCGGCAGTACACGCGCCGCGGCGAGAAGGTGTCCCCCGTCTCGGCAGGTGAGCCGTGACCGACCGCGAGTTCAGGATTGCCCTCGTCGGCTGCGGCCGCATTGCGAAGAATCACTTCGAGGCCATTGGCCGCGTCGACGGGCTCTCGCTGAGCGCGGTCTGCGACGAGGTGGAGGAGCGCGCGCGCGAGGCTGGCGAACTGTGCGGCGTGCCGTGGTTCACGTCGTACGACGAGATGCTGAAGCAGTCCGAGTGCGACGCGGTGACCATCGCCACGCCCTCCGGGCTCCACCCGGCGCACGGCATCAAGGCGGCGAAGGCAGGCAAGCACGTCATCGCCGAAAAGCCGATGGCCATCTCGCTCTCCACGGCCGACGCGCTGGTGCAGGCCTGTGACGACGCCGGCGTGCACCTGTTCGTCGTGAAGCAGAACCGGCTGAATCCCGCCGTGCAGTTGCTGCGCCGCGCCATCGACCGCGGCCGCTTTGGCCGCCTCTACATGGCCAACGCCACCGTGCGCTGGGCCCGCCCGCAGGAGTACTACGACCAGGCGCCGTGGCGCGGCACGTGGGAGTTCGACGGCGGCGCCTTCATGAACCAGGCGTCGCACTACGTGGACCTCATCCAGTGGCTGGTGGGGCCGGTGGAAAGCGTGATGGCCAAGACGGCCACGATGGCGCGCCGCATCGAGGCCGAGGACTCGGGCGCGGCGGTGCTGAAGTTCCGCAACGGCGCGCTGGGCGTGATCGAGGTGACGATGCTCACCTACCCGCGCAACCTCGAGGGCTCGATCACGCTCATCGGGGAGACCGGGACGGTGAAGATCGGCGGCACCGCCGTCAACAAGGTGGAACACTGGCAGTTCGCGTCGTACGACGACGACGACAAGCTCATCGACGCGGCCAGCACCACGCCGCCGACCGTCTACGGCTTCGGGCACGAGGGGTATTATCGCAACGTCCTCGCCGTGCTGCGCGGCGACGCGTCCCCCGACACCGACGGGCGCTCCGGGCGGAAGTCGCTGGAGCTGGTGCTCGGCATCTACGAGTCGGCCAAGACGGGCAGGGAAGTGCCGTTTCCGCTGCGGGCCAAGCTCTAGCGCGTTCTGCGCCTCCGTCAGCGCCCCGGCGCCCACGCCCACGCTCCTGCCCCCGGCCCGAAGCGCCAAAACAGGCTCCCGTAGACGCCTCCGGGGCGGTAACTTTATCGGGTTAGGACAAGAATAAAGGGGTTCCACCTCCCCTCAGCCCATCATACCCGCCATGTCCGTTCCTCTGCTCGATTTGCGCGCCCAGCACGCGACCATTCGCGACGAAGTCGTCACGTCGCTGCTGAAGGTCGTGGACGATCAGGCGTTCATTCTCGGCAAGCCGGTTGCCGATCTCGAACGTGAAGTCGCCAAGCTCTCGAACACCCGGTACGCCGTCGGATGTGCCAACGGCACCGACGCGCTGCTCATTTCCTATCGCGCCGTCGGCGCGGGACCGGGCACCGAGGTCATCACTTCGCCGTTCACGTTCTTCGCGACCGGCGGCGCCATCCACAACGTGGGCGCCCGGCCGGTGTTCGTTGACATCGACCCGCGCACGTTCAACATCAATGCGGCAGCCGCGGCCGCGGCGGTGACGTCGAAGACGAAGGCGATCGTGCCGGTCGACCTGTTTGGGCAGGTGGCGGCTGTCGAGGAGGTGGCGCGGCTGGCCAAGGGCGTGCCGATCATCGAGGATGCCGCGCAGAGCATCGGCGCGCGCCGCAAGATCGACGGCACGTGGCGCATGGCCGGCGAGATGGCAACCATCGGGACGTTCTCGTTCTTCCCGTCCAAGAACCTTGGCGGCTACGGCGACGGCGGCGCGGTGGTGACGCAGGACGAGGGGCTCTTCAACGAGCTCATGCGCCTGCGCACGCACGGCAGCACCAAGACCTACTTTCACGAGGTCGTGGGCTACAACTCGCGCCTTGACGCGCTGCAGGCCGCGGTGCTGCTGGCCAAGCTGCCGCATCTCGCGGCGTGGAGCGCCAAGCGCCGCGCCAACGCCGCCTTCTACAACGCCGCCTTCGCCGACGTCGCCGACATCGTGACGCCGTACGTCGAGCCGGTCAGCGAGTCGATCTTCAACCAGTACACCGTGCGGGTGCCGCGCCGCGACGAGTTCAAGGCGCACCTCGCGGCCAAGGGCATCGGGCATTCAGTGTACTATCCGCTCCCGCTGCACCTGCAGCCCTGCTTCGGCTACCTGGAGTACAAGCAGGGGCAGTGCCCCGAGTCGGAGAAGGCGGCGGCCGAAGTCGTGTCGCTGCCCATCTACCCTGAGCTGACGCAGTCGCAGCTCGACGAAGTCGTGGCGGCCGTGCGCGGCTTCTTCGGCAAGTAACCCCCCAGCAATCCCCGGTGACGATGACGAGCATTCGCGACCGACTGCAGCAGCGCATTGAGTCCCGCCAGGCAGTCTGCGCCGTGGTCGGCCTCGGCTACGTCGGGCTGCCCCTCGCCATGGAGCTGTGCGAGGCCGGGTTCCACGTGATCGGCTACGACGTGCAGCAGCGCGTCGTCGACCTGCTCATGCGCGGCGAGTCGCACATCCAGGACGTGCCGGCGGCGCACGTGGCGAAGCACGTCAAGGCCGGACGGTTCGAGGCCACCACGACCGAGGCACGGCTGGCCGAGGCCGACGCGGTGTCCATTGCGGTGCCGACGCCGCTCGCCAAGACGCGCGATCCGGACATGACGTACGTGCTGGCCGCGTCCGATGCCATTGCGCGGCAGGCGCATCCGGGGATGCTCGTGGTGCTGGAGAGCACCACGTATCCGGGCACGACGCGCGACCTCATGATGCCGCGTCTCGAGGCGCGGGGCCTGACCATCGGTGAGGACGCCTTCCTGGCGTTCTCGCCCGAGCGCGTGGACCCCGGCAATCCGGTGTACAACACGAAGAACACGCCGAAGGTGGTGGGCGGCATCACCGCCGCCTGCACCGACATCGCCTCGCGCTTCTACTCGGCGTGCATCGACACCACCGTCCCCGTGTCGTCGCCGGAGGCTGCCGAACTGGTGAAGCTGCTCGAGAACACGTTTCGCTCGGTGAACATCGGGTTGGTCAACGAGATGGCGATCGTCTGCGACCGGCTGGGCGTGGACGTCTGGGAAG
>CAYHCW010000138.1:0-7226 GCA_964355025.1 uncultured Gemmatimonas sp.
TCTTGAGCAGCGAGTCCTGCAGTGCCGCGTTGGCAGTGCTCTGCAGCGCGGAGAGGAACTGCGAAACGACGGCGTTGCGCAGGCCCAGGTCCGCCACCGACACATCCGATTCGGCGGCCTCCATGTTGGCCTTTGCCCGCCGCAACTCGCTGAGCGTCGACGCCGAGAACCGGGCGCTGAAGTTCAGCCCCCAGCTGCTCGAGATGATGTCGGAGGTGGCGCCAAACGCCACGCCGCCGAAGACCTCGGGCTTGCCCTGCCGATATCCGGAGCTGAACGAGGCGTCGGCGGCGGGCAGGAAGGCGCCGTAGGCCGAGCGCAGCTGCAAGGCGGCGCGTGTGCGCCCCGACAGTTGCTGCTGATAAGTGGGGTTGTTCTTCTTCGCGATGCCCAGGGCGTCCTCAAGCGTCAGCGAGCTCGGCGCCGTCGACTGCGCGGCGGCGTGCAACGCGACTCCAGAGACGACAAGAGCGGTCAGGAATTTGCGCATGGGCAGTATAGAATCCGAGCTAAGGGTCCGAGGTGGAGTACGAGGGGCCGTGGCGGGGAGTTTCAAATTGCCACAGCCGGCATTCGATCCACCCCGGAAGCAGTGTGCTGCACTCCGAATAATCCGTACGGTTCAGCGGTTGGGGGCGCGCGGAGCGTCGTCGCGAACGGCGACCAGGTGCTCGGCCGGAACCGCCACCTTGAGCAGTCGCCCCAGGCTATCAATCCAAACCTCCCGGACCACGCCCGAAGTTCCCTCGCGCACGATAAACTTGCGCGCGTCGATCGACTGAAGCGCGATGGCGACCCGGTCGGCGCCAGCAGCCTCGACCGTCAGCGTCAGGACGAGCCCCCGCGCCGGTACGACGGCCGGCACCGTGCCGGCACCCCGGGCGACGACAAACTGCCAGAGATGCAGCACGCCGTCCTCGACGAGCAGCGCTTCGTCCGGGAGCAGGAGTTCCCGGGCCGACTCACCAGAACTGCGCAGGGCGCGGGCGCTGTAGCGGTGGCCAATCACCTCGGCTCGGTACGTGCTGCCGGTGCGTCCCTCGGCGGTTGTCTTGGACTGGAAGCGCGCCGGGACGCCCGTGGAGTCGGCGCTCAGGTCGATGGTCAGCCGCTGGGCGCCCTGGACGACGAGCCCCCGGGTGAGCGTCTCGAACGCGCCGGCCGTGGTCGGGACGTGGCGGATGGAGAAGTCCTCGCGTCCAATGCGCTCGCCTCCTCGACTGATCGTGAAGCTGCCCTCATCCACGACCGTGACCTGACCGGCGGCGGAGTGCGCGGCCAGCCCAAGGACGACAAGGGAGAGGAGCAGTCGGTTCATAGTCTGGGTTAATAGTAGGTGATTACCGTCTACCCGTCATCTGGACGCAGGTGCCGATTCGGGGACAGATCGCCGGACGCCCGTTGCGGGGGTATTATCCTCGAGCGTGACCACTCGCGACTTCTCCTCGCCCCACCGGGCGTCCCTTCAGGTGCCGGCCGCCGCCGCAGCGCTCCCCGGCTGGGTGTGGCCGCTGGCGTCGGCTGCCATCGTGCTGACGGCGGCTGCCTGGATACGCACGGCGTCGCCGGAATGGCTCTGGAGCTGTGGCCTGGCGGTGCTGGTGGCGATCCCGGCGCGGGTGCGGCATCGGCGGGGCGGACGCGAGCTGCTGTTCCTCGCGCTGGCGGTGCTGTTTGTGGGCGAGGGCATTCGGGCGCGGCGCGAGCGCGTGGTGCGCGAGGCCGACTGGCCGACGTGGAGTCGCGCGGTGGCGTCGGCGGCCACCGAGCGCTTTGCGCGTCGCATCGAAGCGACGGCCACCGAGCTGCAGGCGGCGGCGCGGGCCGCGGCGGCCGGCGACACGAGCGGCGGCGCACTGTGGGATGTGCTGGCACGCCACGTCAGCGGGCATCCCGAGCGCGCCGTACTCCGGGCTCGCGATGGGCATCCCGAGGCCTGGGCGGGGCGGCTGGTCGTGCCCGTGGACTCGCTGCCCGCCACGCATGGGGTGATGGTGACCCCGTTCTACCTGGCACTGTACGTCGTGGAACGGCGTGGCGACGTGACCGCCGTGGCCACGGCGCTGCTGCACGCCGAACCTCCAGCCGACAACCTCTCGTCACCGATGGACCTGGCGGCGGCGCGGGCCTCGGGCGTGGCTGGCTACGTTTTTGCGCCCGCCACGGTAGAGGGCGAGTCGGTGCGTCCCGTGCTCGTGGACGGCGACGCCGTGCTGGCCGTGCGCGCGGTGCTGGCGCCTCCGGAAGTGGTGGCGCTGCAGGCCGCTGAACGCGCCCAGTTGCGCAGCGGGGCGCTGCTGATTCTGCTGGCGTTGCTGTTCATCGCCACGGCGTGGCGGCGCGAACACCCCTTGCGGACGCGCCTTGGCACGCTCGCGGTGGTGGTGGCGGCGCTGGCCCTGCTGCCGTTGGGCGCGTACTCGAACCTCTCAAAGTGGTTCGATCCCGGGCTGTATTACACGCCCACGCTCGGGCCGCTGACGGCCAACGTCGCGGCGCTCGCCGTCGTCAGCGCGCTGGTATTGATGGCCCTCTTTGCCGTACTGCGCGGCGCGCCGCGCCGTCGTACGCGTTGGACCTGGATTGCCGTGCTGGTGGTGGTCGCGACCGTCAGCCCCTTCCTGCTTCGCGACATCGCCCGGGGCATTCGCGTGCCGAGCGGTGGCCTCACGGCATCGCTCTGGCTGGCGTGGGAAGTCCCGATCTTTCTCTCGGCCTTCTCGGTGCTGCTGCTGGGCGTGACGGCGGGCCAGGCGGGGCTGAGCGGACGGCGCGGCCTGCCAAGCTGGGTGGCGCCGGTGATCGCCGCCGTCTCCACGCTGCTCGCGCCCGTGCTGCTCGAGGCGCCGGCGCGCCTGCCGGCGTGGTATCCGGCGCTGTGGATTGCCGCCATCATCGCCCTGGCGCTGGCGCGTCGTGCGCGGCGCGTCTTCTGGCGCACGGCCTTCGTGGCGGCGTGCGGTGCCGTGACGCTGGTGTGGGCGGCGTCGGCGCGACAGCGAGTACAGTTGGCGGAGCGCGATGTGGCGGGGCTCGGTGTGGCGGATTCCGTCGCCACCTCGCTGCTGCAACGCCTGGGCGCCGAACTGCTGGTGGCGGCGCCGTTGCCGAGCCGCGCCGGCCTGCTGGCCAGTTATGCCGCGAGCGAGCTTGGCGCAGCCGGGTTTCCAGCGGAACTGACGGCCTGGGACTCCGCTGGACGCGCGGTCGCTGACCTGCGCGTGGGCATGGCGGCCGGGGCGACCTTTGGCCTCGACGCGTTTGCGGCCGAGGCTCGCCGCCTGGGCCAGCCGGTGCTGCGGCAGACCCCGGCCGCCCCTGTGGCGCAGCTGGTGCTCGCCATACCGCAGGCCGACCGATCGGTGACCACCGTGGTGATCTCGCCGCGCACCAAACTGGTGCCGTCGGATCCGTTCATCGCCTTGCTGGGCGTCGGACCGTCCCCGAGCGCCGAGCCGCCATACACCCTGCAGCAGGGCGACCCGCGAGGCGTTGGGGCCAGTGCTGTTCGCTGGACGCGTCGTGCCGACGAAATGCATGGCGATTGGGTGTTGCCGGCGGGCGACGCGGGGACGAGCCGGGTGCACGCCCGGGTAGAGCTGCGCGGGCTCGAGGTGCTTGCGCCGCGCGGCGCGTTGCTCGTGATGCTGGACCTGCTGCTGGTGGCGCTGCTGTGGGGCCTGCTGTTCGCCGCCGAGGGTACGGCGCGCCGCTGGCTGCGCGCGCGATTCCGCGGATGGACGCGCAGCTATCGCCTGCAGCTGTCGGTCGCACTCTTTGCCTTCTTCGTGCTGCCGGCCGGCGGCTTTGCGGCGTGGACGTATCGCCGCCTGCAGGCCGACGACCGGCAGAGCCGCGACCTGCTCGTGCGCGAGACGCTGCGTGGCGTGGCGACGTCGTCGGACAGTGTGCAGCTGTCCGAGGCCGCAGCGCGGTTCGAGACGCCGCTGCTGCTGTTCGCCGACGGCCTGCTCGTCGGCACCAGTGATCCGTTGTACGACGCGCTCGCACCGGTGGGACGGCTGCTCCCGCCGGAGGTCATGCGGACGCTTGGCGACAACGACGAGCTGCTGGCGGGCACGGACGAAGCGGTGAGCGGCATCGACGTGCGGTTCGGGTATCGCTCGGCGATCGACTCCGCGGGGGTGCGGCTGGTGCTGGCGGCGCCCGCGCGCAGCGACGAACTCGCACTCGACCGCCGGCGCCGCGACCTCGCGATGCTGGTGCTGATGGTCACCGCGCTTGGCGCGATCGCGGCGTTCTGGCTCAGTGGCCGCGCGGCGCGGACGTTCGCGCGCCCCATCGACACGCTGCGACGCGGGGCGCTGGCGGTGGCGAGCGGCGTGCGCGAGCCGCTCTCGGAAGGCACCCCGCCCGTGGAGTTCGAGCCGGTGTTCACCGCGTTCCGGCAGATGGCCGCCGATCTGGGGGCGAGCCGCGATGCGCTCGAGGCGGCGGAGCGGCGGCTGGCCGCGGTGCTGCGTGACGTGGCGAGCGGCGTCGTGGCCGTGGATGCGGAGGGGCGCATCTCGCTCATCAACCCGCGTGCGGTGTCGCTGCTGCCCGGCGGTGCCCTGCCGGGTGTGCTGGCGGACGAGGTGCTTGAGCCCATCCTCGCCGAGCGCCTGGGCCGGTTCCTCGCGGGGACGTCGGAGCAGGAGGAGTTCGACGTCGAGCGTCCCGGCGGCGTGCAGCTGCACGCCCGGTTGACGCGGCTGCTGCGCGGCGCGCGCGGTGCCGTGCTGACGCTCGACGACGTCAGCGAGCTGGCGCGCGCCCAGCGGGTGCTGGCGTGGGGTGAGATGGCGCGGCAGGTGGCGCACGAGATCAAGAACCCGCTGACGCCCATGCGCCTGGGGCTGCAGCACCTGCGCCGCGCGCGCCGCGATCCGCGGGTGGATTTCGACGAGGTGCTGGACGAGAATCTTGAGCGCATGCTGGCCGAAATCGACCGGCTGGATGAAATCGCGCGGGCGTTCAGTCGCTATGGCACGGTACCCGAGGAGCAGGCGACGCCTGGCGCCGTGGACGTGGCGGCGATCGTGGAGGACGTGGTGCGGCTCGAACAGTTGGGCGCCGGCGAGGTGGACTGGTCGGTGGACGGCGTGGCCTCCTCGGTGATGGCGCTGGCGCGCGAACCCGAACTGCGGGAGGTGTTGCTGAACGTGCTCGAGAACGCGCGTCACGCCGGGAGCCGCCGCGTGCGCGTGTCGGTGGCGAAGGGCGACGGAAGCGTGGGGATCGTGGTGCGGGACGACGGCCACGGCATCGCCGCCGACGTGCTGCCGCGCATTTTCGAGCCGCACTTCTCGACCCGGACGAGCGGCAGCGGGCTGGGACTCGCCATCAGCCGGCGGCTCATCGAGGGGTGGGGCGGAGGCGTCGACGTCGCCAGCACGGCAGGAGACGGAACGGCGGTGAGCATCCGACTGGTTGCGAAGCGCTCGTCCTGACAGATTGCACCTACTCATGAGCGTCCTCGGTTCCACGCCGCCACAGCAGGCCACGACGGGCATCCCGCCGCACCTCGACCGCTGGGAATTGCCACCGGGCTGGCGCTGGGGCAACGAAGGGATGTACACGCCGCATCGGCACTCGATGGAAGTCATTGATGCGTTTGGTCGCTCGCTCGCGCTGGTGACGGCGCCCGACCCGGCGCACACCAAGTGGCTCTTTGCCGAGGCGCGGAATCTGGCGCACCGCAATCACCCCAGCATCCCGACGACGTACCACTACTGGAAGCCGTATCGCGAGAGTCGTCGCGGGCCCGGCTACCTGCGCCGCTGGGTGGCCGGCGAAACGGTGGGCGCGCGCCTGCGCCGCATTGGCACCGAGACCGTGCCGTACATGCTGCGCGTGCTGCGGGCGGCGGGGTCGGCGCTGGCGTACCTGCACGACGCGGGCGCGGTACACGGCGCAGTGGCTCCCGACACGATCTACGTGACCCCCACGGGACGCTTGTACCTGCTGGGATGGCAGTGGGCCGTGGGGCTCGATGAGATTCCCGCCGGGGTGCGCCCCGACCCGGGCTGGGCGCCGGCGCCGGCCGAACTGCTGAGCGGCGCGTGGGCCCCGACGCCGGCCAGCGACCAGTGGCAGCTGGGCGCCGTCTGCTTTGCCATCCTCACGGGCGAGCTGCCGCCGCGCACGGAAGTGCCGCCGATTCGCTGGGTGCGTCCCGACTGCCCGGCGAGCGTCGCCGAGCTGATTGACCGGGCACTGGCGCCGCAGCCCGGCGACCGCTTTGCCAACCTGCCGTCGATGCTGCGGCACATCGAGCGCATCTCGGGCACGAGCACGCCGCTGGTGCTGGGGGTGGATCAGTCGTCGGGCGAGTACCGCGCGGTGTCCGAGGAAGACCGCCTGCGCTGGGCGATCGGCGACGACTATGAGGTGCTGGCCGCGCTGGGCGCGGGGCAGTTCGGTTCGGTATGGCGCGTACGCGACCTGTCGCTCGAGCGCGAAGTGGCGCTCAAGATGCTGCACCCCACGATCGCGCGAAACGAGGGCGCGGTGGCGCGGTTCCGGCGCGAGGCGCGGATGGCGGCGCAGCTGCAGCACCCGGCCATCGTTCCCATCTACGACTGGGACTCCAAGGGCGACGTGTCGTGGTACATCATGGAGCTCGAGGAAGAAGGATCGGTGGACGACCTCGTGGCGCGGCAGGGTCCGCGGACGTTCAGCGAGATCGCGCCGCAAGTCGACTCGATCCTCGACGGCCTCGTGCTCGCGCACGCCAACGGCATCATCCACCGCGACCTCAAGCCGGCCAATATCCTCATCGACCGGTACCGCCGGTGGCGGCTGTCCGACTTCGGCATCGCCAACGCACTGGGTGAGGACAAGACCGGCGCCTCGGGAACCCCGGCATTCGCCGCGCCGGAGCAACTGCTGGGCGAGTCGCAGGGGGCGGGGTGCGACCTGTTTGCGGTGGCCGCCATCGTGATCTTCGCGCTGACCGGGGCGGCGCCGTTTGCGGGCGACAATGCGCGCACGATCCTCGCGCAGCAGCTCGCGGAGAAGGCGGACCTGACGCCATTCCCCGACGAACTCGCTGCGTGGCTGCGACGCGCGCTCCGGCCGGAGCCCGACAAGCGATACCACGACGCCGCCCTGATGCGGCGCGACTGGCGCGCGCTCACCAGGGAACTGGAGCGGCAGCAGCGGTGGGCCACGCGTTGGGCGCGCCTGATGCGGCGGCTGCGCCGCTTCTTCCCGCGGCGCGG
>CAYHCW010000139.1:0-7215 GCA_964355025.1 uncultured Gemmatimonas sp.
CGCCTGTGGTCGGTCGCAGAAATGGCGACACAACGCGCCGAAAAGCAGCGCAGAAACTGCGACGTGCGAACTGTCGGCGGACCAGTGTACCATTCCGCCGTGCCCCTCTCGCGCCGCAGCAAGGCGGCGATTGTCGTCGCGCTCTTCGTCGTTGTCACCGGCGCTCTGGCGCTGCCCTATCTCGACGCGCTCGGCTTCATCATTCGCGCCGCGGACCTGCCGGGCCCCCCAGCCACGCTGGCAAAGTGGCGCGCCACAGCCTACACGCGCGAGGATGTCTTCACGGTGGCGACCCGCGCGGGGGCGGTGCCGGCGCGGTTCTATCGCCCCGCCAGCCGGCTGCGCCGCACGGTGTTGTTGATGCCCGGCGTGCATCGCGACGGCATCAACGAAGCGCGGCTGGTGGGCCTGGCTGAAGACCTTGCGGCGACCGGCTTCGGGGTGCTGACCATTGCCGCCCCAGACCTGCAGAAATTCAAGGTCACGCCGCAGGTGACCGACGTCATCGAAGACGCGGTGAAGTGGGCCATCGCGCAACCGCAGTACGCACCCGACGGCAAGGTCGGCCTGCTGGGCATCAGCTTCTCGGGCGGGCTGTCGGTGGTGGCCGCCGGCCGCGACTCGATCAAAGACCACATCGCGTTCGTGCTGTCGTTCGGCGGGCACGGCGACCTCGCGCGGGTAATGCACTACCTCTGTTCGGGGCAGGTGCTGGGCGACATCGAACGGGCGAAGCACAGTTCCGCGGTCCTCGGCGCCGACCACGTGCACGTGCGTCCGCCGCACGACTACGGCGTGGCGGTGGTGCTGCTCAGCCTCGCCGACCGGGTCGTACCGCCGGACCAGGTCGCGCCGCTCAGCCGCGGCATCGACGGCTTCCTGCTCGCCTCGTCTTTGGCGCTGACCGACCGGGACGCCGCAATCAAGGTGTTGGACGAGATGAAAGCGTACGCCGAAACCCTGCCGGAGCCCTCGCGGACGCTCATGACCTATGTCAACTACCGCGCGGTCGACAAGCTGGGGCTCATCCTGCTGCCGGTGGCCGATGCCCTCAAGGACCATCCGGCCATGCCGTCGTTGTCGGCCGAGCGGGCGGCGGCGCCCTTGGCACCGGTGCTGCTGCTGCACGGCATCGACGACAACGTCATCCCCTCGATGGAAACCGTGCTGCTCGCCGAGCACCTGAAGGGCAAGGCCCGCGTCACGGGTCTGCTGAGCGGCCTGATCACGCACGCCGAGGTCAACCGCACGCCCAACCTCACTGAAGTTTGGCGCCTCACCCGCTTTTGGCGAGAGATAATCAACAAGTGAGCAAAGACACGGGGCCTGGCGTTCGACTGCAGAAAATTCTCTCCTCGGCCGGCGTGGCGTCGCGCCGCGCGTCGGAGCAGATGATTCTCGAAGGCCGCGTCACGGTGAACGGCGAAACGGTGCGCGCGCTGGGCACCAAGGCCGACCCGTCGAAGGACGCGATCAAAGTCGATGGCCGCCGCATCAAGCTGGACGTAAAAGATCGCTACATCGTGCTCTACAAACCCAAGGGCTACGTCACCACGCGGAGCGATCCCGAAGGCCGGCAGACGGTGATGGACCTGATTGGCGAAGGCGCCTACATCTACCCGGTCGGGCGCCTTGACTACGACTCCGAAGGCCTGCTGCTGATGATGACCGACGGCGACCTCGCCGCGCGCCTCACCCACCCGCGCCATGAAGTCGACAAGGTCTACGAGGTCATCGTGCTCGGCGTGCCCGACCCGAAGGCCATGGAGAAGCTCCGCAAAGGGGTCTTCATCGACGGCCGCCGGACCTCGCCCGCCGACGTCCACGCCGGCACCACGGTCAAGGGCCACAAGCCGACGACGCTGCTGACGATCACGCTGCGGGAGGGTCGAAACCGCCAGATCAGAAAGATGTGCCGGGCGGTCGGCCTGCCGGTCCGCGACCTGCGCCGGGTCCAGATGGGACCCATCGGCCTGGGCCGCCTGAAGCCCGGCCAGTGGCGGGACCTGACTCCCGACGAAGTCCGCCGCCTGAAGGCCTCGATCGGGGGGCGACGGCTTTAGCCGTCGCTGATCGGCGGGGGCTAAAGCCCCCGCCCTCCGGCAAAACGCGATATTATGTCGCGATCGAATCGGGAAGGATTCGATCCAACGGACGTCAGTTTCCCAGTTTGCAGGAGTAAAAACGCATGAAGCGCATCGTAATTCGAGTTGTGCCCGCTTTGGTGCTGCTTGTCGCGGCTTACGCGTGGGTCGCGCCACTCGTATCCGGACAGGCCAGCCCGATGCCGAGCACCATGAACGGCGAGTGGCCGATGTACACCGCGGACCTTCGCGGCAGCAAGTACTCGCCTCTCGATCAGATCAACGGCACAAACTTCAGCAAGCTCGAAGTGGCCTGGCGCCTGAAGACCGACAACTTCGGTCCCCGGCCCGAGACCAAGCTCGAAGGCACGCCCATCATGGTCAAGGGCATGCTGTATGCGACGGCCGGCACGCGCCGCGCCGTGGTGGCGGTCGAGCCGCGCACCGGCGAGATCAAGTGGACCTACAGCCTCGATGAGGGCGAGCGCGCGACGCGCTGGGCTCCCCGTCAGCTGTCGGGCCGCGGCCTCTCCTACTACACCGACGGCAAGGGCGACGACCGCGTCGTTTATGTCACGACTGGCTACCAGCTGGTGTCGCTCAACGCCAAGACCGGCCAGCCCGTGGCCGGCTTCGGCAAGGACGGCATTGTCGATCTCAAGGTCGGCATCATGATCAACGGCAAGCAGGCCGACCTCGAGAAGTCGGAAATCGGCCTCCACTCGACGCCCACCATCGTCGGTGACGTGATCCTCATCGGGTCGTCGATGTTCGAAGGCCTCGGCTACGAGTACGCCACCAACGTGCAGGGCCAGGCCCGCGCGTTCGACGCGAAGACCGGCAAGCTGTTGTGGGCCTTCAAGGGCATCCCCGGCCGCGGCGAGTTCGGCTTCGACACGTGGGAAAAGGAATCGGCGGGCTACACCGGCAACAACGGTGTGTGGACGCAGATCACCGCGGATCCGGAAGCCGGCATCGTTTACCTGCCGGTTGAAACGCCCACCATCGACGAGTACGGCGGCAACCGCCCCGGCGACAACCTGTTTGCCGAAAGCCTCGTCGCGGTGGACCTGAAGACCGGCGTGCGCAAGTGGCACTTCCAGTTCGTGCATCACCCGCTGTGGGACCACGACATGTCGTCGGCGCCGCTGCTGATCGACACGACGATCGACGGCAAGCCGCGCAAGATTGTGGCCGTGCCCTCCAAGCAGGGCTGGCTCTACTGCTTCGACCGCATCACCGGCGTGCCAATCTGGCCGATCGAGGAGCGTCCGGTTCCGCAGACGACGATGGCGCACGAGCAGACCGCAAAGACGCAGCCCTTCCCGACCAAGCCGGTCCCGTACGCCCGCACCTACGTGGCCGAGAGCGACCTGATCGACTTCACGCCCGCGCTGCGCGCGCAGGCGCTGAAGAACCTCAAGCTGTTCCGCTGGGAGCCCACGCCGTACGTGCCGCCCACGGGTCCCGAGTCCAAGCTGCTGGGCAGCATCAACATCGGCAACACCAGCGGTGGCACCAACTGGCCCGGTGCCGGCTTTGACATCGAGACCGGCATCTTCTACTCGCAGACCAACATGACCAACGTCACGGTCGGCCACTACTCCGAGGAAGAGTTCGCCAAGGTGACGCCCGACAACAAGGGCAACCGCACGCCGCGTTGGGAAGCCGAACCGAACTACGGGCTGCGCGTCGAGCGTCCCGCGCCGACGCCTGGTGCGCCCGCGGCGCCGGCCGCGCCCGCGATCAACTTCCCCGGCGGCGAAGGCCGTCGCGCCCTCGCCGAGGGCCTCGAGAGTCTGCCGATCGTCAAGCCGCCATACGGCGTGCTCGCCGCCATCGACCTGAAGAACCCGGACAAGCTGATGTTCCAGGTGCCGCACGGCGATACGCCTGATGCGATTCGCAATCACCCGCTGCTGAAGGGTCTGAACATTCCGAAGACGGGCCAGAGCGGCAGCGTCGGCGTGCTGATCACCAAGACGTTCGTGGCCGCGGGCGACCCCGGCATCACAACCGTCAACGGCCAGCGCGGCGCCTCGCTGCGCGCCTACGACAAGATGACGGGCGCGCAGATCGGCGAGGTCCGCGTGCCGGCGCCGATCGTGGGCCACCCCATGACCTACTCGGTTGGCGGCCGTCAGTACATCGTCGTCGGCGTGAGCGGCGGCAACTACACGGGCGAGTACATCGCGTTCGCCCTGCCGCAGAGCGAGATCCGCCGTCCGTAGCCGAAGTTAGAAGTTGGAAGTTCGAAGAAGGCGGGGGCCATTGGCTCCTGCCTTTTTCTTTGGCCGCGCTGGTCTCGAAGCTGATCGCGTCGCTTCAGTCGCCGGGACGGCGGCTGATGGCGCCGGTGGACGGCGCGTGATCGAGCAATGCCTCTAACTCGCCAAACGCATCGACGGCCGGCGCCTTCGGGCGCGCCGACGCCCGCACACCGGACGGCGGGCGCACGCCGGACTTGGTGCGAGGCCGCCGCGCCTCTTCGGCCCGTTGCAGGGCGTACTCCCGTTCCCCTTCCCTCGCCCTGAGGTGCCAGAGGGCCAGTGCGAGGCCGGTTGCCAGCCATGCCCCCCACATCGTCACCAGCGGTGGCGGCACGTCACGAAGCATGTCGAGTACATCGCTCATGTCAGGGCACCCACGTGAAAGACGGACCTGAGCCCAGGGAGTACTTTGTCAGCAGCGCCTCGAAGATCGGGGCGCGCACGCTCTCCCCCGCCATTGCCGATCGCAGCGCCTGGTCGATGTCGGCGCCGTCGTCTTGGTCGAGCACGAGGATGATCACGACACGACGCTGATCGGACGTGTCGTCGCCGCCGGTCGGCGAATGATGGCCGACATTCAGCTTGCGGACCGGGACCGGCCGCCGCAGCACCTCGCGCACCCACACCGCAATCTTCTCCGCGCGCAGCGCGGCGCGCCGCTCTTCGCGCAATCGGCCGGCGGCGAACGACACGCCGGCGGGGATCTCTTCGGAACTCGCGCCGACGCAGATCACCTCGCGCGCACTGTTCAGCACGGCCTTCATCTCTTCGGTGAACCGCGGGCGGGCGGCGCCGTGCTCGACGACGTCGTAGGAGTTCATGCGCCAGCGGAACTCGTCGCTGAACAGCAGGATGCGGAACGAGGTGCGGCGGCCCTGTGCGTCTTCCGCATTTCTCACCGTGAAGTCCTGGAAGACCTCGGGCGGGGCGGGCAGGACCATCCAGAGCGCGCGCAACTCGCCGGCGGAGGCGCCCACCATCCAACCCCCGGTGATGATCCACACGGCGATGGCACCATAGCGTGCGTACTTGCCGACGGTGGTGACCATGCCTGGCCGAGACATTGCAGGTTTGCTGCCAACGCGAAACACGGCCATTCCCGCCTGGCACCGCGGAAACCACCGCGGACGAATGACAGAATCGTTACCGCACGCTCAGGAACAGCGGGGGGGAGGCGCACGATCGCCTCCGGGATTTGCCAAAGGCGGCACCAGTGCTAAGGTTCCCGGACATGCCATCTCGCGAGCGCGTGGCCGATCCCGGAGCGGACGAGCCGGGCATCATCGGCCGCGCCGCCCTGGCCCTCACGGCCTGGGCGGAACGCTGGATCCCCGACGCCTTCATCTTCGCGCTGCTGGCCACGGTGATCGTGGTCGTCGCCGCCCTGGCGTGGACGCCGGCCACGCCGGCGCAGGTCGTGGACATCTGGGGCGCCGGCTTCTGGGGCTTGATCCCGTTCACGATGCAGATGGCGCTGATCATCATCACCGGTCACGTGCTGGCGACCTCGGCGCCGATGCGGACGGTGATTGTCGCCATCGCCGCCTGGCCGGCGACCCCTCGCGGCGCGGTGGCGCTGGTCGCCTTCTTCGCCATGACCAGCTCGTGGTTCAACTGGGGCTTCTCGCTGATCTTCAGCGCCGTGCTGGCGCGCGAGGTCGCGCGCCGGGTGACGGGCGTGGACTACCGCGCCCTCGCGGCCGCCAGCTTCCTGGGCCTCGGCAGCATCTGGGCCCAGGGCCTGAGCGGATCCGCGGCCCTGCAGATGGCGACGGCCGGCGCCCTGCAGCCGCAGATCCGCGCGATCGTCGCGGGCGGCGGCCTGGTGCCCGGCGGGATCATCCCCTTCACCCACACCATCTTTCTCTGGCAGAGCCTGCTGTCGGTGGCCATCGAGATCGCCGTGGTTACGCTGGTGATGTGGCTGGCGGCGCCGCCGGCCGGCCGCGCGCGCACGGCCGCCGACCTCGGCGTGGACCTCACCGACCGCCACGCCCCGGCGCCGGCCACCCGCGACCTGACACCCGGCGCGTGGCTCGAGCACTCGATCCTCCTGCCGCTCTTCGTCGTCGCGCTCGGCGCCGTCTATCTCGCGCGCTACTTCTCGCGCGCCCCCGACGCCCTCAACGCCATCAACCTCGACATCGTGAACCTGTCGTTCCTGTTGCTGGGCATCCTGCTCCACCAGACACCGGCGCGGCTGATGCACGCCGTGCAGGGCGCCACGCCGGCGGTGTGGGGCGTGCTGCTGCAGTTCCCGTTCTACGCGGGCATTGCGGCGGTCATCACCGGCACGCACCTGAGCCAGCAGCTGGCCGCGCTCTTCGTCGGCGTCTCGACCAAGACGACCTTTCCCGCCGTGGTCGCGCTCTACTCCACCGTGCTCGGCGTGTTCGTGCCGTCCGGCGGGTCGAAGTGGATCATCGAGGCGCCCTACGTGATGGCCGCGGCGCACTCTTTGAACGTGCACCTGGGCTGGGTGGTGGTGGCCTACGATCTCGGCGAAGCATTGGCCAACCTGCTGCAGCCGTTCTGGATGCTGCCCATCCTCGGGATGCTGGGCCTGCGCGCCCGCGACGTGATGGGCTATACCTTCGTGGTGTTCCTGGTGCTGGCGCCGACGGTGTTGATTTTGGTCACCGTGCTGGGCATGACGCTCGGCTACCCGCTCTAGGCCGCAGACAATGTGACAGCCACAGATTCGACGCAGATTGAACACAGATTTGGTTTTCTATCTGTGACTAATCTGTGCCCAATCTGTGGCTGTGTTTCGTCCTGGTGCCTGTGGCGATCGCGTCGCGGATCGCGAACGTATCGCCCAGGATTAATCTGTGGCTGTGTTTCGTCCTGGTGCCTGTGGC
>CAYHCW010000140.1:0-7177 GCA_964355025.1 uncultured Gemmatimonas sp.
GCCGTGGTGATGTGGGCGCGCGCCGTCAGCGAGTTCGGCGCCATCGTGATCCTGACGTACAACCCGAAGGTGGCGAGCGTGCTCAGCTATGACCGCTTCACCAGCTTCGGGCTTCGCGAGGCGCTTCCCGTCGCGGCCGTCCTGGCGATGCTGGCGCTCATCCCGCTGATCGCGTTGCGTACGCTGCGCGGCGCCGACGACGGGGCGCGATCATGATTGACTGCCGGGCGCTCTGCGCGCGACAGGGGAGCTTTGCGCTCTCCGACGTGTCGTTCGTCGTGCCGTCCACCCAGTACGGCGTCGTCATCGGCCCCGCCGGCTCGGGCAAGACGACATTGCTGGAAGCGATAGCCGGCATCGCACCCGTGACGTCGGGCGCGCTCTGGCTGCACGGTCGAGACGTCACGGCGCTGGTGCCGGAATCGCGCGGCATCGGGCTGGTGTACCAGCACGCGTTTCTCTTTCCGCATCTCAGCGTGGCGGAGAACATCGGGTATGGCGCGACGTCGGCGGAGATCGCCGAGGCGGTGGCGCGCCGCTTCGGGGCCGACGCACTCACGAGTCGCCCGGTGCGCGCGCTGTCGGGTGGGGAAAGGCAGCTGGTGGCTCTCGCGCGGGCCTACGCGCGGCGGCCGTCCACCGTGCTGCTCGACGAACCGTTCAGCGCGCTCGATCCGCGCCGCCGTACGATGGTGCGCCGCGAGGTGCGGGCACTGCACCGCGAGTGGGGGCTCACCACGCTGCAGGTCACGCACGATTTCACCGAAGCCGGGCTGCTTGGCGACGTCGCCATCCTGCTCGATGGCGGCCGGGCGCTGCAGTCGGGCACACCCGAGGAGGTGTTTCGCCGTCCCGCGTCGCCGTACATCGCGGAGTTCCTGGGCGCCGAAAACGTGCTCGCCGGTACCACCCGCGTGCTCGATGAGCGCGCGCCCGACTGGCTGGAGGGAGAGCCGGCGCCCATCGCGCACGGCTATCGGGCCCTGGAGTTTGTCTCCGGACCCCTCACCCTGTACGTCGTCGGCGATTACCCGGCCGGTGCAGGTTACGCCGTGATCCGCGCGGAGGAGATTGTGCTGTCACTGGCGCAGCCCGACGGATCGGCGCGCAACCGATTTAGCGGCGTCGTCTCGGAGCTGGCCACCCTGGGCGCACTCACTCGCGTGACCGTCGATGTGGACGGTGTGCCGCTGGTGGCCTCGCTGACCACGCGCTCGGCCAAGGAACTCGGACTCGCCGAGGGTACGCGGGTGAGCGCGTCGTTCAAGGCGATGGCGGTGCATTTGTGTTGACGACCGTTGGCAGTTGGCAGTCGGCGGTTGGCAGTCGGCAGTCGGGTGGCGCGGTCGTCCGACCGTGTCTCGATCAGGGTGGCGCCTTCCAGCGTACCTCGATCGAGTCAACCGACTCGCCCACTGGATAGCGAAGCGCCAGCCAGCGGTAGACGTCATCGCGGAGCGGCACGCCGAGCATTGGGTGCATCTTGACGACGATGACGTTGGCAGCGGCCACGTCGAACGCGCGCGGGATCTGCGTGGAATCACTGACGGCGCCGGAGAAGAGGCTGTATGAGTCGCGTCCCGGACTCCGGCTGCCCGCGAGAAAGTACACCTCGGGCAACTCGGGTCCCGCCGCCACGGCGCCGCTGGCGCGATGGCGCTCCACGAGTTCGAGCAAGCGGGTGTAGCGGGCGCTGTCGGGCGCCGTGACGAGCAACCCGCCGCGTGGGACGGCGAGCCGGTGCGAATAGTCCCACCAGGCCGGGTAGAAGCCGAGGTTGAACACGGAGCCGACGCGCAGCAGCAGGGCAAATCCGGCAAGCAATACAAAGCCGGTGCGCACGCGCCGCAGGGCGCCGAAATGCGCGGCTGCCGCACCGGCGGTGATGACGGCGAGTGGCGCAACGAAGGCAAAGTAGACGGGCGCCGAGAAGGGGAACTGGTTCAGTGCCTGCAGCGCGGTGACGCCGGCCAGTGCGAGCAGCACCGGATCGAGGGCGCGCTGTGCGCGCCACGCGCGGTGGCCGGCGAAGACGATGGCCGCAATGGCCAGCGGCAGCACGGACGTCCCGAAGAACCAGAGACGCCGGTAGCCATCGCTGCTCTGCGCCGACATCACGAGCAGGGCGATGCCGCAAGCCGACGCAAGGAGGCGAAGCGCGCGTTGCCTGCCCGAGAATGCCTCGACGAGAAGCACGACGTACACGGGCCAGGCGGCACGCAGCAGCAGGGGCGCCGATCGCATACCCCGGTGCAGCGCGGTGATGCGCTCGATTCCCTCGCCGACGCTGCCCGCGTAGAGGGCGCCCAGGCCTCCCGCCCGCACGTACGGCAGGAGAAAGAGGAGCACCGGCACGGACGCGGCCAGGAGGATGATCCCCACAGACCGGAGCAGCGAGCGCCACCGGTGCATGCTGTCGTCGCTGAGCCGCCATTCGCGCAGCGCGGCAAGCGCGAGGAGGCCGCCAATGGGCACGACGAGGTGCAAGAGCTCGCCGGAATCGATGAACCCCCACATCAGGGTGAGGACGAGCGCGCCGAGTGATGCAACGAGCAGCACGATGACCGGGTCCGTGTGCCCTGCCGGCTTGCCCTCGGGCCAGCGCCGGCGCGCGGCTTCCTGATCGCAGAAGAGCAGCCCCAGCAAGGCGCCGGCCACGACGTAGAGCCCGGTCTGCTTCACGGTGATGGCCAGGCCGCAGAGTACTCCCATTACCACGAGCCACAAGACGCGCCCTGAGTCGTGCCATCGCGCCAGCGCCACCACAACCCAGGTTGCGATGAACAGGAGGTACCAGGAAGGCATCGCCGCGGGATACGCGGGAAGCGACCACCACGCCGAGACGATCGTGATGACCACGGCCCAGCGTCGGCCGCAGCTGCGCCTGACGAGCCACCAGACGGCGGGCAGCCAAAGCACGAACGCCAGGAACAGCGCGTACCGGGGCGCCAGCAACGACACGCCAAACGCGCGCATGGCCAGCGCATGCCAAAACGAAAGCCCACCAGAGTACGGATCGGTGAAGTCGAGATGTGGCAGCTGGCCATGGAGGACGCGCTCGGCAGCCTGCGCGAGGGTCCCTTCGTCCAACGGCACCCACCCGCGGTCGAGCACCGTCCAGACGCTCAGGGCGCCGCCGAGGACGGCGAGGGCGAGCGACGCGACCGTCCGCGTGCGGTCGTCGTCCCTCGAGAGACGCCTAAGCAGCTCTACCACCCTATTCCGTAATCTTCCCCGTGGTTTGATGCCGCCCCCCACATGGTGCGATGCTTGCGATCGAACAGGATGGCCGTGATGGGCCCCGAGGTGCGCTCCTCGAACTCGAGGGTGTACCCCATCCGGCGCAGGTGGCTGCGCACGTAGAACGGCAGCGACTCGGCGGCGAGCATGCGCCCGGGCCGGCTCTCGTGCTGGCCGAAGGACGATCGCATCTGGAACGAGTTGATGTTCGGCGCCTCCACCGCTTCCTGCGGCGTCATGCCGAAGTCGACGACGTTCAGCAGGAATTGCAGCAGGTTCTGGTCCTGCGAGTCGCCGCCCTGTACCGAGACGGCCAGGTAGGGCAGGCCGTCCTTCATGGCGAGCGACGGCGTGAGCGTCACGCGCGGCCGCTTGCCCGGTTCGATGACGTTGAACGGACCGTCCTCCGGCGCCGTGACGAAGCTCTGCGCGCGCTGCGACAGCCCCACGCCCGTGTTGCCGGCGATGACGGCAGGGATCCAGCCGCCCGACGGCGTCACCGAGATCACCCACCCCTCTTCGTCGGCGGCCTGAATGGACGTCGTTCCGGCATAGAATGCCGCCTTGTATGCTTCCTCTGTCGTCTGCCGACTGTCGTCTGTCGACTGAGGCAGCTTGTCCTGCTGCCCACTCCGCGGAAGGTTCGTCGGCGCCGGCAGCACCGTCCACGCGTCGAGTTGCGCCTTCATCGGGTTGCTGCGCCCCTCGAACGGGTACGGATCGCCCGGCTTGATGTTCGCGTCATTCCTCGACCAGTCGATCTGTGCATAGCGCTGCTTGGCGTACTCCTTGGAGAGCAGCCCCTTCATGGGCTGCCCCTGCGCAAACGCCGGATCGCCGTAGTAGAAATCGCGGTCGGCAAAGGACATCGACATCGCCTGGTAGACGGTGTGCAGGTACCGGGCGCTGTTGTAGCCCATGGCCTTCACGTCGGCGTTCTCGACGATGTTCAGTGCCTGCAGCAGCGCGGGGCCCTGCTGCCATTGCTGCAGCTTGTAGACGTCCACACCCTTGTAGTTGGTCGTGAGCGGCTCCTCGATCTTCACCTTCCAGTTGGCGAGGTCGGCCATGGTGAACAGCCCGCCTTCCTCGCGCACGCCGCGCACGATCTCCTGCGCGATGTCACCCTTGTAGAACCGATCATAGGCCGCATAGATGGCCTCCTTGCGGGTCTTGCCGGCCTTGAGCGCCGCCTGTTCGGCGTCCACCAGCTTGCGCAGCGTCACGGCCAGGTTCTTCTGCTCAAAGACCTCGCCGGGCTCGGGCGCCTCGCGCTTCTCGCCGAGGTGCGGCAGGTAGACGGCGGTCGAATATTTCCATTTCTTGATTTCCCGCTTGTTCGTCTCCATCGAGTTGGCGGTCTGCGCCTCGATGGGATATCCGTCGGCCATCTGGATGGCTGGCGCCAGCACCTCCTTGAGCGACATCCGCCCGTACTCGGCGAGCATCGTGAACAGTCCGCCGGGCGTGCCCGGGGTCACGGCGGCCAGCGGTCCGAACTCGGGGGGATACCGGTATCCCTTGCCGCGATAGAACTCGGCGGTCGCCCCGGTGGGGGCGACGCCGAGCGCGTTGATGCCGATGACCTTCTTGAGTCCGGGATGGTAGATGAGCGCCTGCGTCTCACCGCCCCAGCTCAGCACGTCCCACATCGTGGTGACGGCGGCCAGCATGGCGCAGGCGGCGTCTATGGCGTTGCCACCCTTCTGGAACATCATCGAGCCGGCCGTGGCCGCCAACGGCTTGCCGGTGACGGCCATCCAGTGGCGCGCGTGCAGCGGCGGCCTGGCAGTGCGCTGGGCGGCCATCGGTGCGATGGCGACGAGCAGTGCGGGAAGCACGACGAGGAAGCGGCGCAGGATACGGGGCATCGGTCGATCCGGGTGAAAGCGGACACGGCGAGCAGGGCAGGCGAAAGGTGCGACGGCGCGGCGCCCACGGCCACCCGCAGGGAGCGTGGCGCACCACTCGTGATACGCATAGCTTCGCTCGTACGATGACTACTCGACTCGCACTTGCCTGCGCGCTCGGCCTTGCCGCTGTGCGCCCGCTCGCCGCTCAGGGTACCGACGACGCCATCCGCGTGAACCAGGTGGGCTACCTGACGGATGCCCCCAAGGTGGCCGTGCTTTGCGCGCTGGCGCCACGCGCGGTCTCGACCTTTGACGTCATTGATGCTGGCGGCCGCCAGGTGCTCAAGCCCACGCGAGCCACCGCCTCAGGCGCATTCGGTCCGTGCGTGGAGACCTACCGGCTGGACTTCACCGCGCTCCGCGCCGCCGGCACGTATCGCCTGCGGGCGGGAGACCTGATGTCACCGAACGTGAAGATAGGCCCCGACGTCTGGAACGGCCTCGCCGATGTGCCGCTGCGCTACATGCGACAGCAGCGCTCGGGATGGAACCCGACGCACAACACCGCCATGCACACGAAAGACGGCATCATCGTCGATCATCCCACCCGAGCCGGCGAGTACCTCCCGGCCAGTGGCGGCTGGGCCGATGCCTCCGACTACCTGCAGTACGTCACGACATCGGCCACCGCCACGTTCCAGATGCTGCAGGCGTGGCGGGATTACCCGCGTGCCTTCGGCGATGCCTACCAGGCCGATGGGCGCGCGGGGGCGAACGGCATTCCCGACGTGCTCGACGAAGCGCGGCACGGGCTGGCCTGGCTGCTGAAGATGTTCCCCGACGATTCGCTGATGCTCAACCAACTCGGCGACGATCGCGATCACATGTACTTCGACCTTCCGCAGAACGACTCGTCCGACTACGGCTGGGGCAAGGGCGGTGCGCGCCCGCTCTACCCGTGCACCGGCATCGCGCAGGGCCTGCTGAAATACCAGAACCGCGCCACCGGCTACGCATCCACCGCCGGCAAGTTCGCCGCGGCGTTTGCCCTCGGCGCGCAGCTGCTGCGCGCGAGGGAGCCCGCACTCGCCGACACGCTCGCCCGCAAGGCGCGCGCCGCCTTCGCCCTTGGCGAGAAATACCCAGGGGCCTGCCAGACCGCGCCGGCGCGGGGTCCGTATTTCTACGAGGAGGATGACTGGGCGGACGACATGGAGCTTGGTGCGGCCGCCCTCTTCGCGCTCACCGGTGACCCGCGGTACCGCGTGCGCGCCATCACGCTTGCCGCCCAAGCCAAGGTGAAGCCGTGGATGGGCGCCGACACGGCGAGCCACTACCAGTGGTATCCCTTTCACAACATCGGACATTTCGAAGCGGCGCGCCGCGGCGCGCCGAAGGACAAGGCGCAACTCGCCGCCTACTACCGTGACGGACTGGCCGCCGTCGGCCAGCGCGCCACCAACGGATTCAACGTCGGCATTCCATTCATCTGGTGCTCCAACGACCTCATGACGTCGCTGGCGGTGCAGGGGATCCTGTACCGGCGCATGACCGGCGACGCGCGCTTCCGCGTGCTCGAGCAGTCGGCCATCGACTGGCTGTTCGGCGTGAACCCGTGGGGCATCTCGATGGTCATCGGAGTGCCAGCCGATGGGCGCTTCGCGCGCGATCCGCATGCCGTCATCTCGATCAAGCTCAAGTACCAGCTCGACGGCGCGCTGCTGGACGGGCCGGTGTACACGTCCATCTACAAGAACCTGCTGGGCATTTCACTCACCAAGCCCGACGCATTCGCGCGGTGGAACACGGGCTTCATCGTCTATCACGACGACTGGGGCGACTACTCCACCAACGAGCCCATCATGGACGGCACGGCCAACGTGCTGTTCCTGTTGTCCACGCTCTCGCGCCGCTGACGACCGAGGCCGCCCCGCATTCAGCCGGGCGGCCTCTGTTCGACACCACGTCTCCCGCAGATTCCGCCGGCGCTCAGTCGGCGTCGGCCACGCTGGTCGCCGTCGTGATCTCGGTGGTCGTCAGCACGTGGTCGATGTCGAGCAGCATGCGCACGCGCCCCTGCGCCT
>CAYHCW010000141.1:0-7168 GCA_964355025.1 uncultured Gemmatimonas sp.
TGGCGGCGGCCGTGGCGAGGCCCACGCAGATCACGATGATCCAGGCGCTGCGGGCAACGGTCTGCCACGCGCGGCGCAGGTCGATTTCCTGGTTCGCGTCCGCGAGCTGCAGTTGCGCGGGAAGTTGTTCCACGGTCATCCTATCGTCTTGAGAACATGGCGATTTGCAGCGCGAGCGATACGAGCGTGCCGTACCGCACGACCGAGTCGATGCGCCGCTCCCAGGTGTTCGGATCGAGCACCAGGACCGCATCGCCGTCGTCAATGGGAATCCGATCGAGCCGCTGGTCAACGGAGAGCGCGTACCGCGTACCGTCACGTCCTTTCTGGAGCAGGATCGTGGGCGACCGCAGGCTTGTGCTCCGGAGTCCACCCGCCCTCGCCACCAGCTGCTGCACGGTATTGGTGGGCTCGACGGCATAGGCGCCCGGTGCGCGCACCTCGCCCAGGACCGGCAAGTACCGCACAATGCCCACGTCGACCACGGCGTCAACGATGCGCCGCGAGTAGCCGCGGGAAATCAGGTCAGTAAGCGAATCCACCGTCAGGCCTGCCACGGCCAGGCGACCCAGGCCGGGCAGCAGAGCCTCGCCCCGCGAGTTGACGATCCACTGCCCGCTGAGCTCGGGCTCGCGATACACCCGCACCCGGACCTCGTCGCCTGGGAGCACCGTCCACGGGCGGTCCGGCAGCGGCGCCAGCGCGACGGGGGTGCGCGGCGCACAGGCCGCGAGCAGCAGAAACGCCGCCGTTCCGGCGCGACGCAGGGCGAGATTCTTGAATGCGCGGACAGTCATCGGGAAATGGTCGTGAAAGACGGGAATCCGAGACAACACGATTGGCAGCGAGGAGTCGTCACGGGTGCTAGAAGGCACCCTTCATTGAAATCACCGCGGGAACGGTGCGCAGCAGGATCACGATGTCCCGCCAGAGCGTCCACCCGCGCACATAGTTCGCCTCGAGGCGCACCACCTCCTCGAAGTCGCGGATGGAGTTGCGCCCACCCACCTGCCACGGACCGGTGATGCCGGGCAGCACCTCGAACCGCACAAAATGATGCGGCTCGTACCGGAGGACCTCGGATGGCAGGGCCGGGCGCGGTCCCACCAGTGACATCTCGCCCCGAAGCACGTTCCACAGCTGCGGCAACTCGTCCAGGCTCGAACGGCGCAGAAATTTGCCCACCGCCGTCAACCGCGGATCGTTGGGCAACTTGAAGATGCGCTGTGCGCCATCGTGAATGTTGGATCGCGCCACTTCGGCCTGGCGCCGCTCGGCGTCCACCACCATCGTGCGGAACTTCTGGCACACGAAGGGATCCCCGCCGAGCCCCACCCGCACCTGGCGAAACAGGACCGGCCCCGGCGAAGTCAGCTTCACAAGCAGGCTCACCAGCGCGAGCACCGGCGCGAATACCACCAGGCCGATCACCGCGCCGACGATGTCCATCACCCGCTTCAAGACCAGCTGCGACCCCACCAGCGCGGGGCGCGACAACAGCATCAGCGGTTCGGCGCGCCGCAGCACGAATGTCGGCTCGTCGAACTTCCGAAACGCCTCCCGCCGCGTGGCATAGACGCGCGCGCCGGCGCTCGATGCCGCAATCATGACGCTCTGGAGCGCCTTGTCCGAGACGGCCCCCACCAGAACCAGCGCATCCGCGTGCAGGTCGGCGATGCGATCGTACAACTGCTGCATGCCGTCGCTCCCCGGCTCGCCCCAGAGAGCCGTCAGCTCGTACGTCGCCGGCATCGCGCGGCTCTCGCTCGTCGCCGATCGATCGCTGCGCAGCCGTTCGATTTCGGCGGCCGGTCCGAGCACCAGCGTGCGCGACGGGTCCAGCCGGCTCGGATCGATCGAGCTCAGCGCCCGCGTCAGACCCCCGCGCTGCACGAGAAGCGCCAGCCAGACCGTCGCCAGCACGACGAACACCGCAATCCAGCGCCAGATGACGCCCTGCCCCCAGACTTCCGCCCACCGGGGCAGCACGAGCCCCAGCAGCAGCGCCGCGAACATCCGCCACGGAATGGCCTGTCGCTCGGTAAAGCTGTAGCAGCGCGTCGCGAGCAGGCAGAACACCAGCGACGTCAGGCGTCGCGACAGCGCCGTCGACGACAGCGGGATGAGGCCCGTGAGGAACGACCGGCCGTCCACGCCAAGCAGCGGCTCGGCCTGATCGAACGGCAGCATGGCAAAGAACGCGAAGACCGCCGCTATCGTCAGCACGTCCGCTGCCACGATGATCGCGCCATAGCTGACCTCGCGCCAGAAACGACGGCGCTGCAGGTCGAGGGCGCGATGGCGCACCTCCAACCGGGTCAGGTGGGCGGGCGTCGAGGTCACGGAGAGGTGCTCGGCATTGGTCACAAATCGGTGGGGAGCCGCGGGTGGTCGGGCTTTTCGGGAACCGATGACACGCGCAACGACAACTTTCAATAATGTATGTGGAGGATTCGTAGGTGGAGGCCGGTATAAGCCCCCAAGCCGCCCACGCCCTCCGACGAGGTGGAGGCAGGTGAATCTCTTGACACGAAGTTACCCAATTGACTATCTTTCGTCCAGTATACAGTTTCGCGACAGTTCAGCGACCTCAAACACCAGCTCGCGTGGCGTGACACGACGCGGATCGTCAATGACCGCCGGATGTTCGCCCACCGACTCTCGCACCCGCCGAGCACGTTAGGATTCCTCACCGTGAATACGTCCGCCACCGTGAAAACTGACGACACGCCCAACGCGCCTGACGAACGCCGCTTCCGCCCCGGCGGCAGCGCGGCGCAGGTTGAGAAGCTGCGTCAGTTCCTCACCGAGGCCATTCAGCGCGGCGCCAGCGACGTGCACATCCGCGCCGGCGATGTGGTGTATGCCCGCATTCACGGCCAGCTGGTTCCACTCGACACGCCGGTGCTTGGCGCGCTCGACACGCGCGAACTTGCCATGCACATGCTCGCGACGGCTCCCAACGCGCCGACGCTTGATGACGTCCACGACTACACGGGACCCTGGAGCGCGCCGGGCATCGCGCGCTTCCGGATCAGCATCCTGAGGCAGCGGTCCAGCTATATGGTGGTGATGCGCGTCATTCCCGACGTGCTGCCCACCTTCGAGTCGCTCGGCTTGCCGGCCTCGCTCGGCCGCTCGGTGCTCAGCGAGTACGGACTCGTGCTCGTCAGCGGCGTACCGGGATCCGGGCGCACCAGCACCATGGCGGCGCTCATCAACCACCTGAACACGCACGCCCCCTCCCGGCGCCACATCGTGTCGGTGGAGCCGTCCATCGAGTTCCTGCACAAGAGCCAGAAGTGTTCGGTGACGCAGCGCGAGGTCGGCATCGACACGGAGACGTACCACGCCGGCATGCGGGCGGCGCTCGACCAGGATGCCGACGTGGTGGTGGTCGGGGAACTCGCCGGCGCCGAGATGATCGAATTGGTGTTCCGTGCCGTCGAGCAGGGGCGCCTCGTCATCGCCAAGACGCAGGCGACGGACGTCACCAGTGCCATCAAGGGCCTGCTGGCGAACTTCCCGGCCGAAGCGCAGGACCAGATGCGCCTCCACCTCACCGAAGCGCTGCGCACGATCATCGCGCAGCGTCTCCTCCCTCGCGCCGATGGCAACGGGCGCGTACTGGCCGCTGAGCTGCTGCTGATGCACCACGGAGTCCGCGATGTTCTCAGCGACCCCGGCCGCCTGCACGAGCTGCGCACCGTACTCGCCGAGGGACGCGCCCAGTTCGGCACGCAGACGTTTGACCAGCACCTGGCCGACCTCGTCATCGCCGGGCGCGTGGCCTTCGATGTGGCGGTCATGCTGGCGACCAACTCGCTCGACTTCGAACTGCAGTTGCGCGGATTGCGGCGCTAGCAAGCGGCGCGCTGTCAGCGCACTGGTCAATGCCGGAGCAGGCGCGCCCACCACGGACGCGCCTTTTTCGCGGCCCCGTCCAGCGGCTCCACCGGCACCGGCGACTCGCCGCGCACGAGCCGCGCCGGATTCTCGCCGAACAGCGCCTCGGCCTGCGCCGCTGCACCGCGCGCGGCAAGCGCAGCCCGCGCGGCCCCGACCGCCGGCGCTCCGCGGCCGTGATAGTCGCTCGACCCGTACTCCACCCAGCCGCGCGCGAGCAGCGCCGCGGCGCGGCGCGCGGGACCATCGCCGTGCAGTCCGATCAGCGAACCCGCATTCACCTGGAAGTACGCGCCCGCGTAGCGCAGCGGCATCAACTGCTCGAGCGAGTCGTCGACGTTGCGATAGCGCTCGGGATGCGCCACGATGGGCTGCCAGCCGTTTTGCCGCAACGCGCGGATGGCGTAGTCGGCATGGGCCAGGGGAAGCTGCAGTCCGGGAAACTCCACCAGCACAAACCGACCGCCATCCAGCCGCAGGCGCTCATCGCTGACATCGGGGTCGGGGACGTCGAGCATCAGCTCGACGCCGCGCAGCAGGCGCACGCCAATGGCTGCCACCTCGGCGTCCTCGCGCAGCTGCGCGAAACCCGCATCCAACTGCGCGATCCGCTCCTCGAACATCAGCGGCGCGAGCGTCAGCGAGCCGTCGAAATGCGGCGTGACGATGGCCGTGGTCACGCCGTCGCGCGCCATCGCGCCCACCGCGGCGCGCGACTCCGCGAGGTCGGCCGCCCCGTCATCGACGCCGGGAACAAGGTGGCTGTGAAAGTCGGTGGCCGCGCCCAGCGTCATTCGTTTACCGCGGCGCTCAGCGCCGATTCGAGGGTCGCGTGCCGGAACGTGTATCCGGCGGCGAGCAACCGGCGCGGTACCGCGCGCTGGCTTGCCAGCAGGGTGGCCTGCGCCATTTCGCCGAACATCAAGTTGAGCGCCAGCGACGGCAGGGGAAAGAGCGCCGGCCGGTGCACGGCGCGCGCGAGCGCCGCGGTGAACCCGGCGTTGGTTACGGGCTCGGGCGCGGTGGCATTGACGGGACCGGACAACACGTCGCTCTCCAGCGCCAGGCGCACGATACCGACGGCATCCGGCATCGAGAGCCAGCTCATCCACTGGCGCCCATCTCCCACGCGGCCGCCAGCACCGAGCCGAAAGACCGGGAGCAGCTTGCCGAGCGCTCCACCGTGGCGCGACAGGATCACGCCAAAGCGCAGGTGCACGGTCCGGATGCCTGCCGCGCGCGCGGCATCGGCCCCCGACTCCCACGCCTGGCAGACCGTCGAGAGATAGTCGTGGCCGGCGCCGGTGGACTCGTCGCAGACGGTGTCCCCGGCATCGCCGTAGATGCCCACGGCCGAGGCGCTGACGAGCACGCGTGGCCGCGGCGCCAGTGCGGCCGCGGTACGGGCAATGAGCGCCGTTCCCGCGACACGGCTGTCACGAATCTCGCGACGATGCGCAGTGGTCCAGCGCTGACCGACGTTGGCGCCGGCGAGGTGCACAAACGCCTCGATGCCCGCGCAGGCGGCCGCATCGAGCGCGCCGGCCGCCGGATTCCAGCGGACGTCCGCGTCCGGTCCGCGGCCAATGCGCACCACCGAATGCCCGGCACCGCGCAGCGCCGGTACCAGCGCCGTGCCCAGAAGTCCGCTCGCCCCGGTAACGCCGATCCGCATTGTCACTCGCTCCACGCCGCAGGGTCAGTCGGACGGCAAATCCAGCAACCGCCACAGGTACCAACTGGCGATCGAGCGGTATGGTGCCCACGACGCGCCCCGCTTGAGCACCTGCGGTGGCGTCGGCAGGCGCCGCAGGCCGTAGGCGCGCTGGATGCCCTTCTGGATGCCGAGGTCGAGGTCGGGAAGGACATCGGGGCGCCCGAGGCGGAACATCAGGAACATCTGCGCCGTCCATCGCCCCACGCCCTTCACGGTGGTCAGCGTGGCGATGATCTCGTCGTCGTCGAACTCGTGCAGGCGTTCCATCGGAAACCGGCGCGAGGCCGCGTGCGAGGCAAGATCCTTGACGTACGCGGTCTTCTGGCCGCTGAGGCCCGCGCCTCGCAGCACGGCGTCGTCGAGCTTGAGCAGCGCGCGGGGCGTCGGTTCGCGGCCACCAAAGAGCGCGACGACGCGGCCGTGGATGGTGGCGGCGGCGCTGCCGCTCAGTTGCTGGTACACGATTGATTCGACGACCGCGCCAAAATGCGATCCTTTCCGGGTGGCGCGGAGGCGGCACGGCCCCACGCGATCGATGACGCCGGCGAGCACCGGATCGGCGGCCCGCAGGTGCGTGACAGCCTTCTGGATGGAGAGCGGCATGGTGCGCTGAAGTTAGCGCGCGCCACAGCCACCGACTACGTGGTGCCTACACCGGCACCGCGCGCTGCCCACGCAGCGCCTTGAGCACGCGCGCCTCGAGTATCGCCGGATCGATGGGCTTGGCGAGGTAGTCGGTGGCGCCCTGCGCCAGCGCCTTCAGCACCGTCTCGCGCCCCGAGTCGGCGGTGCAGACGATCAGGGGCACGCCCTTCATGTCCGGCAGGGCGCGCAGCCGTTGCAGCAGCTCCAGCCCGCCGATGTCCGGCAAGCCAAGGTCACAGATCACCAGGTCGGGCGGCGTGCGCTTGGCGCGGTCGTACCCCTCGATTGCCGTGCCGGCGACCACGTGCGTGAGCTTGCCCCGCTTGAGCACCGCCGAGATCACGCCAGCAACCACCGGGTCGTCTTCGATGACCAGAATCATCGCGATCGCGCGCCGCGCCTAAGCGTGCGGCGTGTCCTTGGTGAAGACCTCATCGGCGACATGCTGCCGCACTTCCCGGTTCTTGGTCGTCGCGTTGGGGTCGTAGGTGTCCCTGCCCGCATCGTGCAGGTGCGCGCTGACGTCGTCGATGCCGGTGATGTCGATCATGTGCAGCAACGACATCAGTTTTTCCTCCAATTCCACCAGCACGTTGGCGGCATAGCGAATCTGCTGGCTGGTGATGTCCTGGAACTGCAGGGCCTCGGTGATGGCGAACAGTTCATTGCGCATCGCATCGCGCAGCTCCGACGACGCGGTGCCCGGGGCGGGATCGTCCGCGTCCATCGTGTCGAGGTACGACTGGGCGCGATCGAGCGAGTCGAGGATGCCCGTCGCCGCGCTTTCGGTGGCCAGGTTCACTTCTTCGAGCTTGGAGTGCGTGTGCTGCAAGCGCTCCACGGCGGCCGACTGGAGCTGCGACTTGTTCTTGCGCAGGCTCTCGAGAATCGAGACGATCT
>CAYHCW010000142.1:0-7107 GCA_964355025.1 uncultured Gemmatimonas sp.
TACGTCTTGCCGAACTCGCCGGGCGGCTTGGCCGGCCCTGCCTTGGCAAGCTTCTTGAGCAACTTCTGCACTTCCTGGTCACGCGGATTGGCCATGGTACCCGGTCGCTGAGGGACGTGGCAGGAATCTATGCAGGCCGCTGGCCAAATGCTGGCCGATGCGCCGTGTGGGGAAAGCAGGCGTCCAGAACGGGGGAATTCCCCGACAGCTAAAAGGTATGTTAAATACTACTTTACTCCACGGGTATCCCTTCGATGACTGCGAGGACACGCCGATGACCACCAAGACCGATGCGCCGCTGCATGGCGAGCTGACGCTGAATGAAATCGCCGCAGCGCTGCCGCGCGCGCTCGAGGTCTTCAATCGTTACGGACTCGACAGCTGCTGTGGGGGTGCCAAGCCGCTCGCGCTCGTCTGCGAAAAGCACGGACTGGACCTCGAGACGGTCCTCGGCGACATACGGGCCGTCTCGTAGTCGCTCGACTCTCGCTATCCACCACCCACTCGCCATCGCCTTGGACTGGTTCGTTCGCTACTTCATCAAGGGCGCCCTCGTGTCGCTCGGCCTGGGCATCGTCATGGGTGTCTGGCTGGCGCTTGCACCGGGCGCGATCATCTACCGCCCCGCGCATGTGCACCTGAACCTGTTGGGGTTCGTGTCGATGCTCATCTTCGGGGTGGCGTACCACGTGATTCCCCGGTTCACCGGCCACCCACTGCACAGCCGAATGATCGCCGGCGTGCACTGGTGGTCGTCTACGCTCGGACTCGGCATCCTGATTGCCGGCTTCTTCGTGGCTCCCCACCAGTGGGCGGCATCGCGCAGGCTGCTGGGGCTGGGTTCACTGGTCGCCGCCATCGGCGCGTTCCTGTTCATCTACAATTTGTGGCGTACGCTCGACGGCTCTGGCCCACCGCCGCGTCGCGACGAGGGCCCGGGCAAGCGGCTTCCCGTTTCGGGATAGCCGCAGGCTCCCGCGCGCACTCCCTCCTGCGTCGGAGCAGGTGACATGCACTCCATCGTTCGTCGTTTCCTCAAGACCGCCATCAGCTTCCTGATCGTCGGCCTTGCGCTGGGCGTCTGGCTGCTGGTGCGGCGCGAAACCAGCGGTGTACTGGCCTCGGCGCGCGAGCTCAGCGCGCACACGCACGCCCTGCTCGTCGGGTTTGTGATGATGGTCATCGCCGGCGTTGCCCTGTGGATCTTTCCACGGCCGTCAGCGGATGACACGCGCTACAAGCCGTGGCTTGCGGCCGCCGCCTGGTGGTGCCTCGCCCCGGGGACGGCGCTGCGCATCGTGGCCGAGATGATGGCTGGTGTGTCGCCGGGGCTTGGACTGCGCGTCGCGATCATGCTGGGCGGGCTGCTGCAGGCCGTCGGCCTCGCGCTCGTGTTCTGGACGCTCTACCCGCGCATTCGCGCGGCGGGCAGCGCGCAGCGCGAAGCGAAGGGCGAACGGTTCTAGGCGCTAGGCCGGCCGTTCAGGGCAGGAACACGAGCGAGAGGATGAGCGTGGCCAGCATGACGGCCAACGCGAGCGAAGCCCGGCGACGGAACGCCCCGCGGCCGACCACGAGCGTCAGGACGAGCTTGAGCAGCGTGTTGGAGGCGATGCCGACGCCGATGGCGCGTGCGGCGACCTTGGCGAAGGTGGCATCGCCAGACCGGGTCATCGCCACGGTCAGCGCATCAACGTCGGTGGCGCCAAAAAGCGCCGCCGTGGTGTAGACGCCGGCGTCGCCGAACTGCCGGCGCACGATTGTCATGAGGAGCAGCACCAACTGGAAGGCCGCCGCCATCTGCAATGCGGTACCGAGGCGCAACGGACTGCGAGGCTCCGGGGCGGCGTCGGCCTCGGCGTTGCGCTGCGCGCGAGCACTCCACCAGGTCAGGGTGGCGCCTGCGACCAGTGGTGCCGTGAGGTACGGTAAGGTCGCCAGAGCCACCGTGGGGTTCAGCAGCGTCGTGACGACGAGCACTCGCGGAAAGAGCACGGTGCAGGCCGCGACGACGCCCACCGCGTACGCCCCGCCGAGGGACTGGTCGTGCTGACTCTCACGGGCGAATCCCCACGTGACCGCGGTGGATGACACCACGCCGCCCAGCGCGCCGGTGACGGCATACCCGCGTTCCCTTCCGACGAGCCGGCGTGCCACATGCCCGCCGAAGTTGAGCGCCGAGATGATGAGCACGAAGACCCACGTGCCGCGCGGCGTGAGTGCACCGAGCGGTGTGGGGAGCGTGGAGGGGAGCAGAGGCAGGACCACCAGCGCCAGCACGGCGAACTGCAATGCCGCGCGCATTTCGGTGGGATTGAGCCGGCGGACCCAGCCGTGCAGGCGTTGCTTCTCGGCGAGTGCCAGCAACACCACGGCGCCACACCCGCTTGCGAGGCGCAGTGCCCCACCGCCGGCGAGCAGTCCGAGGGCCAGCACCACCAGGGCTGCCGCTTCGGTGGTCCCATCCACGGCGTCGGCGGTTCCGCGTCGGGCAGTCATCACATACGCACCAACGGCCAGCAGCGCACCTGCCGCCACCAACGCCGAGCCGACCAGGGCGGCATCGTTGGAGACGAACAGCCCGCCGAGCCCGCCGAGCAGGCCGATGAGCAAGAACGTGCGTGTGCCGGCAAAATGCTGCCCCGGACCGCTGGCATGTCCCGATCGCTGGCGCTCGATGCCCACGGCCAGGCCCACGAGCCCAGCCACCGCCAGGCGCGCGGCGGTGTCGAGTGAGTCGGGAAAGACGGGAGTTGGCATCTGCGGCGTCAGTGTACCACCATAGCTTGCGCTAGCGACGGTGGTTCCGGCAACTAGAATACCCAGAGCGCCTCACAGGAGCTCCCACTGGCCGCCACCCCCTTTGCCGATCAGCTGACGGCACTTCCGCGACGTGCCAGCGCCTTGTCTGCCTTGCTTGGCGTCGTGGCGCTGGCGGGTTGGAGTGCGGACATCGACATCATGCGACGCCTGCTTCCCGGCGCGCCGTTGATTGTCCCCAACACGGCCCTCGCGCTCATCCTGCTTGCGGCGGGGTTGGTGCTGCTGGATGGCCCTGCGGATCGACGCACCAGGCAGCTTGCGGCATGCGTCAGCGCGCTCGTGGCCGCGTTCGGCCTGGTGATCATCGTGCAGCACAGCCTCTCGCTTTCCCTGCCGTCCGACCTGTGGCTGTTTGGCGACCGCGTGCTTGCCACCGACACCAGCACACCGGGCCGCGCCGCACGGGCTGCGGGACTCAGCTTCTTGCTGCTGGGTGGCGCCCAACTGCTGATTGCCGTGCGCGGCACACGGCACATCGAGCTTGCCCGCACGGCCGCCACCCTCGTACTCGTGATTGCGCTGTCGGCAACGGTGAACAGCGTGGACGAAACACCCGCGGTCTTTCCGCTGTCGCGCCTCATCGGCATGGCGCTCCCCACGGCGATCGCACTGGCCCTGCTGGCCACGGGCACCATTGCACTGCGCAGTACGCATGGTGTGGTGGCGCTCTTCTCCCGGCGCGGACCAGCGGGTGTCATGGCGCGGCGGCTGGTGCCTCCCACGCTCATCGTGCCGCCGCTCCTGGCCATCGTGGTGGTGAGCGGGCGCATCAAGGGCTGGTACGGTCCCACGGTGTCCATCTCCATCCTGCTGGTGCTGTCGATGGCCGTGCTGCTCACGGTCATCGTGCGCCTGACGATCGGCGCGGCTCGCCTGGAGGATGCGCGCGAAACCGCGGAGCGACGTGAGTTGATGACGTTTCATCTTGCCGCCATCGGTGTCGCGCATTTTGACCTCACCGGCCGCTTGCTGCGCGCCAACCAGCGGTTCGCCGAAATGTTTGGTCTCGATGCCGCGCGTGCCATCGGCGCAAACTGGCATGATTTTGTCATTGGCGAACGCATTCCATCGCCCGAGATGCTCACCCAGCTCGAGCAGGGCGGGGTGTCGAGCGTGCAGGTGGAGCGGCCCTTCCGGCGTGCCGACGGCTCGGAGATCTGGGTGCGCGCCAGTGTGTCGGTAGCGCCCACCGTCGCGGGCGAGGCGGATTTTCATATTGTCGTGGCCGACGATATTTCCGCCCGGAAACGGATGGAGGAGGAATCCCGCGCGCTCGACCAGCGCGTGGAACGCGTGGCCCGGCTCGAGAGCATCGGCGCGCTGGCGGGTGGCGTGGCGCACGACTTCAACAACATCCTGGCCTCGATCCTCGGCAACGCGAGCTTTGCCCGGGCCGAGGTGTCGCCCGATTCGACGCTGGCCGCGCACCTGGCCGAGGTGGAACAGGCCGCGCGTCGTGCCGCCGATCTGACGGGGCAACTGCTGGCCTATGCTGGAAAGTCGATGCGGCGTCCCGAACCGGTGCAGCTCGACGGGATCGTCACTGACGCCACGCGCGTGTTCGAACCGTCGGTGCGCCATCGCATCACCCTGCAGGTGGAGCACGGCCCATCGGCCCGCGTACTCGGTGACGTGGCGCAGTTGCGGCAAGTGGCGCTGGCACTGCTCACCAATGCGTCGGAGGCGCTGGCAGGACGTGCGGATGGACAGATCGCGGTGCGCACCGGCGTGGAGCACGTCACGCAGACCGGTGCGATCGGGAGTTGGTGGCCCGGGACACTCGACGACGGTACCTACGGCTACTTCGAAGTGGCGGATGACGGGCCGGGACTCGACGAGCAGGTGCGAGATCGCCTGTTCGAACCGTTCGTCTCGACCAAGTTCACCGGACGCGGACTGGGGCTTGCCGCGGCGCTCGGCCTCGTGCGGGCACATCAGGGGGCCATCGAAGTGGACAGCGCACCGGGGCGCGGGTCACGGTTTCGCGTCTGGTTTCCGCTTGTCAACGCGCCGACGTCGTAGCGGAGCAACCCTTTCGGTGCGCTCCTTACTCCGTTAGCTCTATGCTCGTGAATGCCCCCACCACCCTTCGTCGCACGAGCCTGGCCGCTGGCTGGTCGTTGGTGGTGCTTGCTGCCCTCGCGGTTCTCGCGGCGCTGCCGTACCGGTCGTTCGATCTCGACCGGTTTCTCGTGCCCAAGGAACTGGCGTTGCACGTGGGGGCCGCGCTGGCGCTCGTGCTCGTCATTGCCGGTGGCGCCGAGGTGCGCCGCACGAAGCTCGACAACCTGTGGCTGGCGTTTCTCGCGCTCTCCGCAGCCTCGGCGCTGTTTGCACCCAACCACTGGCTGGCAGTGCGCGCGCTGTCGATCAGCGCCAGCGCGGCGTTCGCGTGGTGGGGTGCGCGCGCCGCCATCGCCAACGGCGCGCGCGATGTCTTGGTTCGCGGCCTGGCACTGGTGACGGTGCTTGGTGCCGGGACGGCACTTGCCCAGGCGTACGGCGTGTCGAGTGACCTGGCGTCGCTGAGCCGCGCGCCCGGGGGCACGTTTGGCAATCGCAACTTCATGGCGCATATCGCCGCGGCCGGCATCCCGTTGCTGGGGTATCTCGCGCTCACGGCACGCGGGTTCCCCGGTGCGCTGATAGCGGCGGGCGGACTCGGCATCAATGCGGCCGCGCTCGTGCTGTCGCGCACGCGCGCCGCTTGGCTCGCGCTCGTCTGCTGTGCCGTGGTGGTGGTGCTGGCCTGGCTGTGGCGCCGCGGCACGATGTGGCGCGATGCGTCGGCCCGGCGCGGACTGGTGCTCATCATTGGAGGCATGCTGGCCGGCGGAATTGGCGCGGTGGCCATTCCCAACACCCTCGACTGGCGCAGCGACAGTCCATACCTCGAGTCGGCCAAGGGGATGGTGAACTACCGCGAAGGCAGCGGCCGGGGCCGCCTGCGGCAGTACGCCAACTCGGCGCGCCTCGCCGCGGCGCATCCCCTGCTCGGCGCGGGCACCGGCAACTGGGCGGTGGAATATCCCGGTGTCGCCCCGCACTCCGACCCGTCCCTGAACCAGGAAACCGGGATGACGGCCAATCCGTGGCCGTCGAGCGACTGGATGGCGATGCTCTCCGAGCGCGGCCCGCTCGCCTTCGTCGTGTGGACCGCGTTGCTGGCTGGGCTTGCCGTCATCGGGCTGCGCGCGTGGGGACGGCTCGACCTGCCACTCGACGTGCGATTGCGCGCGATCACCGGCACGGCGGTGGTCGCGATCATCGCGGTGGAAGGTGCCTTTGACGCCGTGCTGCTGCTGGCCACGCCGACGCTGGTGTTTTGGGCATCGATGGGTGCGCTGCTGCCGACGCAGGCCGCCGCACCGTCGTTGGCGCCGATGGGACGCGGACGGCGCGCATTGCTGGGGTGTGCCGTGCTTGCGGTCGGCTTTGCGTCTGCAGAGTACAGCGCGCTCAAGATCGTGGCCATGGATGCGTACAGTGCCGGTCAGCTCGGGCGGGCGGTCTCACTCGACCCCGGGTCGTTCCGCATCCGACTTCGGTATGCGCAGTTGATGATGTCGCGCGGCTCCCGCGCGCGTGGGTGCGAAGAAGCCAAGGCGGCTTGGGCGCTCTTTCCCCGGTCACCCGACGCCACGCGGCTGGCGCGCGGGTGCAAGTGACGATCGCCTAGCCGGTCTTTGCACCCTGCGTCGGCGTACTCGCGGACCGCGTGAGCCCCCACTGCGCTGCGTAGTACGTGCCGAGTATCACCAGCGTCGCGCCGGCGAAGGGCGCCACGAACCGGTTGATGGCCAGCGACGCGTCGGACGCCAGGAAGCACAGGCTCCCCGCCGCGGCGAAGGCCGCGTCGGGCGTGCGGCGCACCCACCAACGCGCGACGGCCTGCCACGACATGATGGTGATGGTGGCGACGTAGCAGCTCACCGGCACGCGCATGGGCCCCAGTGACGGCCAGAGATACACCAGCACGGCGATGGCCGCCACAAGCACCGGAATGCCGGGGAGCAGCGGCGCGCGCAGGCCGGCGCCATCGACGGTGAACGCCCTGATGTAGCACAGGTGCGCGAGCAGGAATGCGGCGAGGCCGGCAACAAACAGCCCCTGCGGCAGCATCAGCAGGATGTCGCCCGCCAGCGACGCCACAAGCCCGGCCGCGATCCACGCGCGATAACGCGACGCGCCAACGGTACGCAGCACGATGGCCACCAGCGCGAGTGTGGCCAGCGGCTTGAACACGTAGACCTGCGCTGGGAGGTCGATGGCCGCGGCGCGCAT
>CAYHCW010000143.1:0-7096 GCA_964355025.1 uncultured Gemmatimonas sp.
GTAGTCGAGGCGCTCCCGCACGTCGCGCGGCATCGGGTTGCCGTAGCGGGCCACCGCGCCGTCGGAGGCCATCTGCACCAGCAGCTGGTTTTCGGTCTTGACGCCCGTGGGCAGCGGAAAGCTCGGCAGGTGGTACTTCTTGCCGAACTTCACGTCCACCTGGTCGGCGATCTTGAGCGTGTTCTCGAGGACGTCCGGGCGGTCGGCGAAATGGGCGCGAATCTCCGGGGCGCTCTTGAAGAAGAGCCCGCGGTCGTACCGCATGCGATCGGCGTCGGTGCGATCCTTCTTGAGGCCGATGCACAGCAGCACGTCGTGCGCGTCGTGGTCCTCGGCGCGCAGAAAGTGCGCATCGTTGGTGGCGACGACCGGGAGGTTCAACTCGCCGGCCAGCGTGAAGATGCGCTCGTTGAGGATGCGCTGGTCGCCGGCCTCGTGCGCCTGGACTTCGAGGTAGTAGCGGTCCTTGAAGACGTCGGCGTACCATTCAGCCGTCTTGCGGGCGGCGTCGTAGCGGTCGTTCAGCAGGTGGGTGGCCACTTCGCCGGCCATGCAGGCCGAAGAGACGATGATTCCCTCGCTATACTTGGCGAGGATTTCGCGGTCGACGCGGGGCTTGCTGTAGAATCCCTCGGTATAGGCGAGCGAGGACAGCTTCACCAGATTGCGGTAACCGGCGAGGTTCTGGGCGAGGAGGATGAGGTGGTAGTAGTTGCGCTCGCCCGGACCGCCGCGCGTACGGGCGCGCCGGTCGTTGGGAGCGACGTATGCCTCCATGCCGAGAATGGGACGGAGACCGGCCTTCTTGGCCTTCTCCTGGAACTCCCACGCGGCGTGCAGGTTACCGTGATCGGTAATGGCGAGGGCTGGCTGTTCGAACTCCAGCGCCCGCGCGATCAGGTCGTCGATCCGGTTCGCTCCATCGAGAAGCGAGAACTCGGAATGGCAATGCAGGTGAACGAACGACATAGAACTAATAAGGATAGCGCCGGCACAGGGCGCCGTCAAAGCGGTTTTCCCGTCGCACGGAGTGCGTAATCGCTTGATTGTCAATGGGTTAGTTTGCTTCGACGATCGTCGGCTGGCACTTGTTGCCCTTCTGGCGGTCCTTGCAGGCTGCAGCCACGAGCGCGTGCTCGCGGCGGGGCGTGAGTACCGCCTTCAGGTGACCTCGGGTGACGTGCAGACCGCACCCGCCGGGAGCCTGTTGCCTCGACCGCTTGGAGTGGCCGTCCGCGACGCGGCTGGCCAGCCCGTGCGCGGTGCCGTGGTGGTATTCCGGGTCATCAAGGGAGCGGCGAACGGCGCGGCGGTGCTCGATTCGCTGGCGGTGACCAACGACTTGGGCGAGGCGGTGGCGGACCTTCGGCTGGGCACGCGCCCCGACACCGTGGAACTGCTCGCCTTTCCGTATGGCGCCGAGTCGCGCGCGGTGCGGCTCACGGCCATCGCCTCGGGCGGCCCGACGCTGACCGGCGTGCTCCCGGTCAACGTGGGTCCCGGCGATACGCTGGCTTTGGCCGGCAGCCTGCTTGGTGGCGCGGGAGCGGTGGTGGAAATCGGCGGGTCGCGGCTGGCGCCCGTCAGTGGCGGCGCCGGCGAGCTGCGGGTCATCGTGCCCGACTGCCTTCCGACGGGGAGCCTGCAGGTCCGCGTGCTGAGCGGCTCGGCGTGGACGGAATCGCGGTCCATCCAGTACGCGGCGCGTCGTCGGCCGTCCACGCTGAAGCGCTTCGAGGCCGTCGTCATCGGTGCCGCCGAGCTGGCGACGTGCGCCACGCTTTCCGCTGACGGAGGCGGCGCGCAGTACGTGCTCATTCCGCAGCTCGCGTCGCAGGCCACAACGCCCACGGAGTCTGTTGTTCGCGTGTCGGCGGGTGGTGAGACCGTGGCGGCGCTGCTTGGGGGAGCGGGCGTGGGTGAGGCGTGGCGCGGTGGCGAGCCGGGTGCGCAGGAGCGCTGGGACTTCCGCCTGCGGGAGGCCGAGCGACGGCTGGCGCCGGTGGCGCGCGGCGCCGATGTGTATCGGCCGCCACTGCTCGCGCTCACCGTGGGGAGCCTGCGCACATTTCGCGTGATCTCCGCGCTGGAGGTGGAGACGTTTGCCGCCGCCACCGGACGGCTGCGCTTTCTCGGGCGGCACCTGGGCATCTACGTCGACACGGCGACGGCGACGGCGTTTTCCGACCTGCAGCTCGAGCAGCTCGGCAAGCTGTTCGACGACGAGCTGTATCACACCGGCGTCGATGCGTTCGGCCCCGAGTCGGACATCGACCGCAACGAGCGGGTGCTCGTCTTCATGACGCCGCGCGTCAATGCGCTGGTGCCGGCGGGCGACTGTGCGACCAAGGGCTACGTGACCGGGTTCTTCTACGGCCGCGACCTGCTTCCGTCGCTGTCGAATTCCAATGCCGGCGAGGTCTTCTTCTCGATGGTGCCCGACCCGGGCGGCCAGTACAGCTGTTCGCATGCGGTGCCAGACGTGATGCGCATCGTGCCGGGCACCTTCGTGCACGAGTTCCAGCACATGATCTCGTTCTTTCATCACGTGGTCGCGCGGGCGGGCGATTCAGAGGAACACTGGATCAACGAGGGGTTGAGCCACATTGCCGAGGAACTGGTGTCGCGGCTGTACGAGCGGCGGTATCCGGCGCCGCTGGGCCGGTCGACGCCGTTCCAGCTCTTTCCGGACTCGGCCTCGGCCTTCATCTCGCCGCAGATGCTCAATACGTACATCTACCTCAACAACACGGCAAAGCACTCGGTGACGACATTTGCCGGGTCGGGATCGATTGAGGAGCGCGGCGCCGCGTGGCTCTTCCTGCGCTGGCTTGGCGACCAGAAGGGCGAGGCCATCTACCAGCGCCTCGTGCAGACGTCGAGGACCGGCGTGGCGAACATCGAGGCGCGCGCCGGCGAGCCGTTTGCGCGACTGTTCGGCGACTTCTCGATTGCCGTATATGCGGACAGCCTGCCTGGCCTGCGGCGGGACGTGGTGGTTCCGCGCTATCGCTTCGTCAGCCGCAACCTCAGGCAGTTGATGGCGCGGCAGGCGGCGATTTCCGGATTTCCCAACGATTTTCCCGTCGTGCCGGTGCGCGTGCCTTTCGCGGGCTATGCCGAGGGCCCCATCATGCCCGGCACGATGGTCTACACGGTGCTGGGTCCGCTGGGCGCGGGGGTGGGGCCGGTGGTGTTGAATTTCTTCCGGTCCAACGGTGTCGCGTTTGGAGTGAGTGAGGGCGCGCAGTTCGGGGTGTTTCGCACCCGTTGATTGCGGAGGCGGCCACGCCGCGTGACGAGCAGGGCCGGAGCGCCCTGCCTCAGGGCATGCCCGCTCAGGATTCCTGGCCCCGAGACCGATACCCAGAGTTGGAACACCACCACTCTCTGGGATTCACGCATGAAGCCGCGTTCCGTCGTGCTGTGGAGTGTCGTAGCTGCCGGCGCGCTGCACGCACAGGCCGGCGGCCTGGCAGTGCGCCCCAACAGGCCTGATCCCGAGTATCGCGTCAGCCGCTTCGACGAGTCGTGGCCGATGGCCAAGTCGGGCGCCAGCGGTGTTCGTCAACTGAAGCACATCCCTCTCGGCCTGGGCGATGCCGCCTGGATGACGCTCGGCGGCTCGATGCGCTACCGCGGCAGTTCGTACGGCAACTTCAGCCTCTCGGACAAGGCGGCGATGCAGGACGACTACTCGGAGTTGCGGACCTTGCTGAGCGCCGACCTGCGGGTCGGCCGGCCGGCGGGACGGTACGCGCGCCTGTTCGTGGAGCTGCGTGACGCGCAGGGGTTCGGTCGCACCCTGCCAGGTGGCGTCCGTTCGTCCGAGGCGGACCGGCTGGACTGGCAGAATGTCTTTGCCGAAGTGGGCCGCGGCACCTCGAGTGTTCGGTACGGCCGTCAGGAGCTGGCGTTGGGGCGCGAGCGTCTCGTGGGTGTCTCCGACTGGGCGAACTCGCGCCGGTCGTTCGAGGGCGCGCGGGCGATGTCCGTCGTGCGCGGGCTTCGGCTCGACGCGTTCGACGGGCGGGTGGTCGCGGTGCGCATCGACGCGCCGAACCGGCCCGACTCGACGACGCACTTTCGAATGGCCGTCGTGTCGACGGCGGTCGACCGGCCCCCGGGGCGCTCCGTTCGCCCTTCAACGTGGCAGGCGTACGCCATGCAGTTGCGCACGCAACACGGCGTAGGTGACCGTACGACCGTCGGCGCCCGGTCGATCTGGCGTGCGCCCCTGGGGGGCGCGCAAGGAAGCCTCGAGGTCGAGGCCGCATCGCAGCGCGGGCACCTTGGGGTCCGCTCGGTGAACGCCTGGTTCAGCGTGGTCGAGGGAATAGCGACGTGGCGTGCAGTTCGTTGGGCGCCGTCGGTGATCGTCGGCGTGGACGCCGGCAGCGGCACGGGTGCAGACAGCGCGCGGCGGGCAGACGTGTTCCAGCCGCCGTACGCCACGTCGCACGGCTTCACGGGCATCGCCGACGTCTTCGGGCGGGGCAACCTGCTTGAGCGGCGCATCGGGTTTGGCCTCGAGCCACGCCGGTCGGTCCAACTGCAGGGTTTCGTACGCCGGTTCGCGCGGATGCGCGTGGAGGACGGCGTCTACACCAAGTCCAACACGCTGATGCGCGCTGCGGCCGGCTCCCGCTCGCGCGCGGTCGGTGACGAGTTCGACGCCACCGTGTCTTGGCAGGCGACGAAACAGTTCAAGGTGCAGGGTGGCGCGGCGCTCGTCCTCCCCGGAGCCTTCTTCCGCGAGACGGGTGGGGCGACACGCGAGCGCTACGCGTTTGTGAGTACGACGGTCACCTTTTAGGGCGGCAGGCGCACAGCTGCTGATTGTGGATGCGGCGCGCGGGTGCGGGGTGCGGAGTGGTCTGGAGTTGTCCGGGGTGCAGGCAGGGTGCCAAGTTACGCCGCATGCCTTTCCGCTTCGCCGCCATCCTGACGGCAACTCTCCTGCTTGGCGTGCGTGCAGCTCCCGCGTGGGCGCAGCGCGCGGGCGTGGTGCTCGCGTTGCCGGCGAGCGCGCGAGCGGCCGGGGCGGGGGACGCGTCGCCGCTGGCAACGGGCGCGAGCGCGCTGTTCTACGGCAGTTCGGCGCTGCCTGTGGAACGTGCGGTGTCGGCGAGCGGGGGTACGTGGATTGGTGGCGCGCAGTTCTCGACGCTGGCGATCTCGCTGCCATTCCGCGGATCGACGTTAGGCCTCGGACTTCAATCGCTCGACTATGGCTCGGCCGATGAATTCGTTCCGGACCCGCTGACGGGAGGAGTGCGTGGGGTCGCCACCGGGGACCGCGTGGGCGCCAGTGAGTTTGCGCTGAGTGCCGGCGTGAGCCGACGCGCCGGAGCCTGGCGGGCCGGCGTGGCAGGCTCGTTCGTGTCGCAGCAGATCGCGGACGCGAGTGGCCGTGCGGCCGGCCTTGACGCCGGGGTCGGGGTGACGTTGCGCGGCTGGGAGGTAAGCGCGGCCGCGCAGCATCTCGGAGGGACGCTCGAGATTGGCGCCGTGACATCACCACTCGTTCGGACGTACCGCGCGGCGACGGCGAGCCCGGCGTGGCGCGCGGCGCACGGCTCGGTGCGGGCCATCGCCGAGTATCGGTCCGTCGCGGGTGAGGGCGAGACGGCGTTGCTGGCTGGTGAGGCGAGCTGGGGGAGTGCCGTGGGTTGGCAGCTATCGCTGCGTGGTGCGGCCGCGTCGCACTCGGTACCGTCGGCGCGCGCCGCGTGGTCGGCCGGGGGGAGCGCCGAACGCGGTGGGTGGGCACTGGATTACGCGTACCAGGGCTACGGCGCACTGGGCGCGGTGCATCGCATGGGGGTCACGTGGCATTCGCGCGCCGCACGAAGCACTTCCCGCTGAGGGGCGCCTCGATGCGCATGCGATGGGGCGGCGTGGGGCTGGTGGTGCTGGGCGTGCTCGGCGGCCTCGCAGTGGTAACCGCCGCGACGCGCACCGGGCGGTACCTCGTGCGCGCGGCGTGGGAGGAGGCCAAGATCCTCCGTGGCCGGCGCGACATAGCGAGCCTCGTGACAAGCGAGCGGGTGGACGCGCGCACGCGCGGCAAGCTGTCGCTGGTGCTCGCGGCGCGCGCCTATGCCAGCGACTCGCTGGGCCTGCCGGCCGGCGATGCATTCACGCAGTTCACGCAGCTGCCAACCGACACCCTGGTGCTGGTGCTCAGCGGCGCGTCGCGCGACACGCTCGCGCCGGTGACGTGGTGGTTCCCGGTGGTTGGGCGCGTGCCCTACAAGGGGTTCTTCGACGTACGCGAGGCACAGCGCGCCGAACAGCGCCTGCGCGACGAAGGACTGGACGCCTACCTGCGGCCCGCCCCCGCATTCAGCACGCTGGGATGGTTCAACGACCCGGTGCTCTCCACCACGCTGCGCGGTGACTCGGCGGACATCGCCAACACGGTGGTGCACGAACTCACGCACAACCGGTTCTTCGCGCCGAGTGCGGCGGTGTTCAACGAGAGCTTCGCGAACTTCGTGGGCGCGCGTGGTGCGGCGGCGTTCTTTCGCGCGCGCGGCGACACGGCGAACGCGGTGCGCGTGGACCGACGCTGGAACGACGACAAGGAGCTGGCACGCTTCTGGACGCGCGTCCGGGATTCGCTCGAGCTCGCCTATGCCGCGCATGCGGGGGTGAGCGGGCGGCAGGCGCGGCTCGATGCGCGCGACAGCGTGTACGCGTGGGCGCGGCGGCAGCTGGTGGACAGCGTGGGCCCGCGGCTGGCGACGTACCCGGCGCGGTATGCGTCGCGTGTGCCGCTCGACAACGCGGCGCTGCTGGCCCGCCGCATCTACATGACCGGGCTTGGGGACTTTGATGCGGTCTGGGAGCGGCAGGAACGCAACCTGCAACAGACCATCGCGAAGGTCATCGAGCTGGCGAAGGCCGCGAAGGGTGACGAGGCCGCGGCCATTGCACGGTACGGGAGCACGCCGTAGCGGCGATCGCCCAACGCCTACACCCCGAACTTCCCGCGCATGATGGCGCGCAGGTCGACGACGGGGGCGGCCGTCGGATCGGCGCTCGGCAGGGAAGCCGACGGCGGCTCGGCGACGACGCGCTGCATGGTGGC
>CAYHCW010000144.1:0-7090 GCA_964355025.1 uncultured Gemmatimonas sp.
GAGCGCCATGGTGGTGAGCACGTCCATGATGGCGCGCCACTCGCTGCGCGCGCCCCGCAGGAACTTGAGCCGCGCAGGCACATTGAAGAACAGGTCGCTGACCGTGACCGTGGTGCCGCGCCGGCGCGCGGCGTCGGAGACGCCGGCCAGCGCGCCCCCCTCAACGCGCACGCGCGTGCCGGGACCGTCGGAGGTCGCCGTCTCGATCTCGAGGCGGGCCACCGACCCGATGGCCGGGAGCGCTTCGCCGCGAAAGCCAAAGGAGGCGACGCCGACAAGGTCGCTGACCGCTCGAATCTTGGACGTGGCGTGCCGCGCGATGGCGAGCACCGCGTCGTCGCGCGACATGCCCGTGCCGTCGTCGCTGATGCGCAGCGTCGAGCGTCCGCCCTCCTGCGCCGCGATGTCGATGCTGGTGGCGCCCGCGTCGAGCGCGTTCTCCACCAGTTCCTTCACCACCGACGCCGGACGCTCGACGACTTCACCCGCCGCGATCTGGTCGGCAACGATGCTTGGAAGTATGGCAATCAGGGTCACGCCGAAATCTCCCGGCGTGCGCGGGGCGGGTCAATCACCGCCGAGCGGGAGCAGGAGCTCGGAGGCAATCCACCCCTGGCGCGCACCGTCGAGCCGCACGCGCACCCACGCCCCCTGCCGCTGCAGGACGCGCGCCACCTCGCCGGTGAGCGGGGCCGGACCGAGGTCGGCCCCGAGCGCGGGCAGGACGCGCAGCGGCTCGGGGCGCACGATCACGACCAGCCGCGCGCCGCGCTGGAGGTCATCGAGCCAGGCGGCGCCCAGCAGCATCACGGCGCACGCCACACCGAGCCACGCGGCACGCAGGGCAATGGGACGCCGGCGCCACGCGCGCCGGGCGAGCCAGCCCCACCCTGCTCCCCACGCGAGCAACAGGAGCACCGGCGCGAACTGCACCGGCACCGGTGGCACGCGGGCGAGTCCGCGATCCTGCACGGCCCGCGTCCGCGCGAGCCGGCCACGAAGCGACGCATCGAGCGGCGTGAGTCGCAGGGCCCGTTGCCACCCCTGCACGGCGCGCGCCGTGTCGGACGCCATCCACGCCGCCGAGCCCGCATTTGCCCAGGCATCAGCCAAGCGCGGCTGCAGGCGCGTCACGTCGAAGAACAGGCGCGCCGCCTGCGCGTACGTGCCCCCTTCGTAGGCCACGCGCGCCCGGGCAAACGTGCTGGTGATCTCGTCATCCTGCCGGGCCCAGCCGCTGGCCGGCACGATGACCGCTGCCAGGAGCAACACGGCCACGCCGGCGCCGCGCGTGCGGCGCGCGCGCCGCGAACCGGGCGCCGCACGACGCGCCTCGCCGTCGATGGCGGCGTACACCGCCGCGAGGTCCCGCGCGGGCGGGAACGACGGCGCGGCGTCGCCGCCAAAGGCCGCGGCGTCGAGCAGCCGCAGCAGCGTCTCCGTGCGCCGCGACGTGCCGAGCGTCACGCCTTCGTGGCGCAGCGCGGCCACGAGATCGCCGCGCGCGAGCGCGAGGCCGGCGTCGAGCGCAAGCCGGTCCCGCAGCGCATCGTGCATGAGCCGCCGCAGCGTGGCGGCATTGAGCGGTGCCGCGCCGGCGGCAGCAGCAAGGTGTTCGGCGTGGCTGCGAGTCCGGCGCGGCCGCCGTGGCCACCGCGCGACGGCGCCGGCGATGGCTGGCAGGGGCGCGAAGAGCATCAGCGCGAGGAACCACGGCGATCGCAGCCACGACGCGCCAATTGCTGAACCGGGTGCAGCGTGCAGGGTCAGCACGGGCGCGTCGGCCGACGCGTCGGCCTCCGGCGACGGCGCCAGCGGCGCCAGCGGCGCCGAGTCGACTGCTACGGCATCCCCGGCCGCAATGCGGACGTCCACGGCAGTCGTTGTGGTGACCTCGAAGCGACGGGCCACGGGATCGAAGTAGCTGAACCGCTGCGGCGGCACCGACTGTCGGCCGGCAACCCGCGGTGTCACCAGCCAATCAAACTCCTTGGCGCCACGCAGGGTGGCCGGCGTGGAGTCGAATTCGACGCGCTCGTCGGCGGGCACCACCGTTGCCCACTCAACGGAGATCCTGGGGCGCGGAATGAGCGTGACGTTTCCCCGGCCCTCGATGCGCAGGGTGACGACGAGGGGATTCCCCACCTGCCCCAAGGTCGAGTCGACGCGCAGTCGCCCACGCCATTCGCCCACCGCGCCGGCCCAGTCGGCCGGTCGCCCCACGGTCGGCACCGGCAGGACCACCAGCGAGAGCGCCTCGCTCCGCAGCACGTGCGTGTCCTCACGACTGAAGAACGATGCGCTCTGCGGCAGCGAATACGTGAGCTTCGAGGGCGGCACGTCGTACCGCCCGGGCGAGAGCGCGAAGAAGGCGCGCTGGAAGACGTGCACCTCATACGCCCGCCCATCGATGTTCCCGACCAGCGGCGCCTTGGCGTCGGGCAGGTCGTACACCAGCAACGCGCGCGTCTCGGGCGGAACGAACTCGGGATTCCGCCGCAGGCGCTGGCGCACCTCCTGATTCAGGAAGACGCCTATCTGATAGGTGGCCTGCTGGCCGATGTACACCGTGTCGGGGAGCAGGATGGCGTGAAAGTTCACGCCGCGCGCGGGATCGAGCCGCGAGCGGGTGACGACGGGCGGGTACTGGGCCCGAGCCGCAAGTGGCGCGCACGCGACGAGGGTCGCGAGCACTAGCCAACACAGGCGGAGAAGGGCGAAGGGTGCGCGGGAGAACCGTCGCATCACCAGTCCTTGCCACCTGGCGGCCGGTCGCGCTGCGGCACACGACGCCGGCGCGCCTGCGTATCCCGCTCGTCGCGCGAGGCGGCGTCGAGCAGCTGCTCGGCCTGCTGCTGCGACATGTTCGACTGGTCGCGCGGCGGCGGGGGCGGACCCTGCTGCTCGTTGCGTGATCCGCCGCCTGCGCTGGGCGGGGGCGCCTTCTTGAGGCGAAGCGCGATCTCGTAGTTCCACCGCGCATCGGCATCGTCCGGGTGCGCGAGCAGGAGCGAGCGATACGCCGCCAGTGCGCCACGCACCGACTGCGAACGCTCCTCGCCGTCGGCGCGCCGTGCTCGGCGCAGCTGGGCGAGGCCCAGGTTGTAGACGGCGCGCTCGCGCAATGCCGGCGTCGACCCGAAGCTGGCGCGTTCGAGCGCGTCGATGGCCGCGTCGAGTGAGTCAAACGCCAGCAGGACCGTGCCGAAGTTGTACAGCGTGCGTGGAGAGCGGTCGCCACGACGCACCGCCTCGCGGTAGGTGCGCACGGCGTCGGCCGTGCGTCCCGCGCGGAACTCGGCCAGCGCGCGATCGCTCAGCGACTGGGCGCGCGCCGCCGCCGGCCAGCACAGCATCAGTGCCAGCAGCGGAGCCGCACGCTGCGTGAGCCACCGGCGCCGCAGGGCGTCGGGCAGGCGCCCGCCATCGGCGCGCCAGGCGTCGAACAACAGCAGCAACACCGCCACGCCCAGCAGCCACTGGTAGCGCGCCTGCATCGAAAGCCCGGCCTCCGCCGCGCGCTGGCGCGCCTCGAGCGACGACAGCGCACGCGCCACACGCGTGCCCTTGTCCGTCGCCTCGGCCTGGATGAACTCGCCGCCGGCGACGCGCGCGAGCTCGGCCAGCGTCGCCGGATCGTAGCGCGTGATGACGATCTCGCCGTCGAGATCGCGCTTCGCCTCGATGCCGCTCGCCGTGCGCAGCGGAATGGACGTGCCGCCCTCGGTGCCGAATCCGACGGTGATCAGTCGTACGTCCTGCGCGCGCGCACGCTGCGCGGCGCGAATGGCGTCCGCCCGGTCGTCGAACCCCTCGCCGTCGGTGAGCAGCACCACGGCCTTGCCCGCCCCGCCCTGCGCCGCGCCCAGCAAGTCGAGTGCCGCAGTGATCGCCGGGGCCAGCGCGGTGCCCGGCTGGCCGACGATGGACGGATCGAGGTTGTCGAGAAACAGCTCCAGCGCTCCATCGTCGGCCGTGAGCGGCGACAGCACATAGGCGCGCCCCGAGAAGGCGATGAGCGCCAGCCGGTCGCCGGGCGAGGCCGCGCGAAAACGGCGCACCTCCTGCTTCATGCGCTCCATACGCGTGGGACGTTCGTCATCGGCGAGCATCGAAAGCGACGCGTCCATCGCGAGCACCACGTCTCCGCCTGATGTGCGAATGATCTCGCGCCCGGTGCCCCACCGCGGACCGGCCAGCGCGAGCGCGGCAAGGACACTGGCCGCACCCAGACGGATGGCGCGTCGGAGGCCCGCGCGCGACCCGGCCGTGGGCGCGAGCCGACTGAGCGCCGTCGCGGAACCCAGGCCGGCCAGGCGTTCCGCGCGGCGGCGCTGCCACCAGAAAGCGGCGGCCGCGCCAAGCGCCCCCACGAAGAGTGCAACCACCAGGAGGAACGGGCGTTCCCAGGCGATGCTCATGGCAGCGGCCCCCGCCACGCCAGCAGGGCGAGTTCGAGCACGAGGGCAGCGAGCGCGAGCGCGAGGGGATAGACGTAGAGCTCGTTGTACCGCACGAACCGCGATGCGCGCACCGGCACGCGCTCCAGTTGGTCGATCTGTTCGTAGATGCGCTGCAGGGCCGCACCGTCGCGCGCGCGGAAGTACCGCCCGTTGGTCATCGTCGCGATGTCGGTGAGCAACGGCTCGTCAATCTCGACCTTGCGGTTCTCGTACCGCAGGCCAAAGACGCCGCGGCCCACCGGCGTGGGCGCCATCCCTTCGCTGCCGACGCCGATGGTGTAGATGCGAATGCCCAGCGATGCCGCCGCCTGCGCGGCGGTGCGCGGGTCGATGGAGCCGCGATTGTTCACGCCGTCGGTGAGGAGCACCATCACCTTGGATCGCCCGGGGGCGTCGCGCAGCCGGTTGGACGCGGTGGCGATGGCGGTGCCGATGGCCGTGCCGTCCTCGAGCTGCCCCGACTGCAGGTTGTCGATGGCCGTGAGCACCACCGGGTAGTCCACGGTCAGCGGCACCTGCGTCAGCGCCTCGCCGGAAAACGACACCAGTCCGATGGCATCGGTGGTGCGGCCAAGCACGAACTGCTTCACCTTCTCCTTGGCGACCTCCAGCCGGTTCTGCGGCTGGAAGTCCTCGGCGAGCATCGAACTCGAAATGTCGAACGTCAGGACGATGCTGATGCCCTCGGCGTTCACCTGCTCGGTGCGGGCGCCGGCACGCGGCCGGGCGAGCGCGACGGTGCCGGCAACGAGGGCAACCACACGCAGCACCAGCAGCGCGCGCGCCGCCCAGCGGCCGCGGCCGGGGCCGCGCTGCAGCATGTCGACGCGTGAGAAGAGGATGGCGTCGGGTCGGCGGTGGCGTCGCCACCAGAGCCACCATGCGATGAGCGGAAGGGCGAACAGCCAGAGCGGCGATGCCAGTTCGTAGCCCCGCAGCACGCCGGTCACTTTCGCCTCCACTGCCGGCGCGCAGGAAGCTTGTCGGCCGCGGCCAGTCGCGCCTCGTACGCCAGTTGCACGTCACGCACGATGCCGCGCGCCGCCCGCGCCACGGCCGCAACCCCCGTGGCATCCACCGCCGCGCCGGCAAACTTCACCGCGTCGGCGCAGTCGAGCACGCCCCGCACTTCCTCGGGCAGGATGGGCAGCGCGTTGTCGGCGAGTGCGCGCACGTACTCGGGCGTGGTGAGACCCACCGTTGCCGGTGGGAAGCGCCGCGTGAGGTACTCGCGCATGACTTCGGCATACGCGAGTACGGCGCGCCCGGGCTCGCCGGCGTCGTCAAGCGCCAGCTGGTCGACGGCAGCAAACGCCGCCTGTGCCTCACCGTACGCATCGGGGGGGCGCGTGGCCGACCGGCGACGGCGCAGGGCGCGCCACGACATCCAGAGCAGGGCCAGCACGACCACGGCGCCGAGCGCCCAGCGCCACCACCCCGGGGGCGGGTCGAACGGACTCCGTGCGTCGCGCGGCTCCTGCTGCGTCGTGTCGGTCGGCAGGGCCGACGTGACCTCAACGCGGACGGTGCCGAGCGCGAGCGCCTCGCGCCCGCGCGGTTGCTCCCACGACACATCGCCGAGCGGCACCGTCCGACGTCCCGGTTCCCAGGCGACAAAACGATAGACGGCGGTCTGGTCGAGCACGGCGCCGGTGGAGTGATCCTCGATGGCGCGCGGATCGACCGCCTCAACACTCCCCGAGGAATCGGGAACGGACGGAAAGCGAATCGTCGCACCGGGCACCGCGCGCACCCGCACACGCACCGCAAACGGCTGCCCCACGGCGACCGTGGAGGGATCGACCTCCACGCCGACCAGTGGGCGCGCGCCGCCGCCCTGCGGCGGCACCTGCAGCGCCACGAGCAACAGCAGCGGCGCCAACGGCGCCAGCAGCGGCATCACCGCCTCGCCCGCCGGCGGGCGCGCGTTTCGCGCGTGGCGAAGAACCGCAGCAGCGCATCGACGTAGCCGTCCTCGGTGCGCACGCGCACCTCATCGACTGCCAGGCGGCGAAAGCGTGAGGTCCGCTCGGCGCGCTCCACCAGTTGCGCCTGCGCGTAGGCCGCGCGCACCGCGCCGTCGCTGGTGTCGACCTCGAGGTACGCCCCCGTCTCGGGGTCGACGAGTCGGGCGACGCCGAGGTTGGGCAACTCGCGTTCGCCGGGATCGTCGAGCACGACACCCACGACGTCGTGGCGCTGCCGCAGGCGCCGCAGGGCGCGCTCGGGACTCGGCGCCACCCAGTCGGAGATGACGAACACCACGGCATGATGCGACAGCAGCCGCGCCGCGTGATCGAGCGCGCCCGCGAGGTCGGTGCTGCGCTGGCGCGCCGGCCAGGCGAGCACGTCGCGCACCAGCCGCAGGGCGTGCCGGCGCCCCTTCCGCGGCGGCACCACGTGCTCGATGCCGTCGGAGAAGAGCACCAGGCCCACCCGGTCGTTGTTGCGCGTCGCGGTGAGGGCGAGCACCGCCGCCAGTTCGGCTGACAGCGTGCGCTTGTCGCGCTCGGCGGTGCCGAAGCGCGCCGAGCCGGAGCAATCCACCAGCAGCAGCACGGTCAGCTCGCGCTCCTCGACGTAGCGCTTGACGAAGAGCCGGCGCATGCGCGCCGAGACGTTCCAGT
>CAYHCW010000145.1:0-7037 GCA_964355025.1 uncultured Gemmatimonas sp.
ATGTTCTTCATAGCGACTTGCCTCCTTCCTTCACTGTGATGACGGGTGTCATCGACTCGGGATTACTGCTGGGCAGGGTCCTGACCGAATCCATCTGCCCCAAGAGAGACTCCAGGTCGTTCAGCGACAGGTCCGACAGGCCGCCACCAAACGTCATTCCATTCTCCGCCTTCTCCGACACCGGCACGTCCGCCTGCACCGCCACGGTGTTGCCGGGCACCACCACAGCACTCGACGAATCCGCCACGCGCTGGCCCACCTGATCCGGCGCACCACGCCAGACGGCAGTGCTGCCGACCGCAAGCACCAGCGCCGCCGCAGCCGCATACTGCCAGCCGGCGACCATCGCGAACCGGCGCGGCGCACGGCGCGCGGCCCGGATCGGCGCCGGCAACGCCGCTACAATCGCCGCCACGTCCATCACCGGCGTACCCTGCGACAGCGCGGTGCGCACGTTCCCGAGCAGCGCCACCTCGGCGCGGCAATCTGCGCACTCCGCGAGGTGCGCCTCCACCAGCGCCGCCGCGTCCACAGCGAGCACGCCGTGCACGTACTCGGGCAGCTGGTCACGCATCAGGCCGTTGGGGCAATCAGTCATTGCTCAGGAACTCCTTGATGGCGCGCATGGCATTGTGATAGTGCACTCGGCACGCGCCTTCGGTACTCTCGACAATCCGCGCGATCTCCAGGTACGGCAGCCCTTCGGTGACGCGCAGCGTGAACACCTCACGCTGCAACGGCGACAGCCTGGCCACCGCCTGTCGCACGCGGTCCAATGCTTCGTCAGCCACCATGCCGTCCAGTGCATTGAACTCCTGCACAGCGTGGTCTTCTTCGAGCTCCACCTTGTTGCGCGCTCGCCGCTCGGCGCGCTGCCGGTCGAGCATCAGGCGCTTCAGGATGGTAAACAACCACGTGCGCAGCGAAGAATCGGCCCGAAAGCTCTCGAGCGAGTTGAACGCCCGCACGAACGTGTCCTGCACCAGTTCATCGATGTCGTCACGAACTCCGTGGCTGGCGGCGAACCGGGCGAGTGCCTGGGCGTGCCGTTCCACGATTTCGCTCGCGGCCCGCTGGTCGCCCCCCTGCCAGCGGGCTATCAGCGCCAGATCCACGGTCGCGTCGTCTTCGCGCTGCGATGCACCCATATGCTCACCAACTTGGACGCCGGCCGGGGCCGCGTGTTAAGGGACGCCTGCGGCTTGACGGAACCGGGGCGCCAGACCACCGTCCCCGCACCCCTGAAACCGCTCACCGAATGATCCAGATCATCGCGCACCGCGGCGCCTCCCGCGAGTGCCTCGAGAATACCCTGCCGGCCTTCCAGCGTGCCATCGACCTGGGCGCCGATGCCGTCGAACTCGACGTCCACGTCACTGCGGACGGAACGGTTGTCGTGCATCACGACCCCGTCATCCGAGGTACCAGCGTGTTCGCATCGTGCTCCGGACAGCCAATCGCGTCACTGACGACCGCGCAGGTCGCGTCGTTTCAGCTGGCCGACGGCAGCGCCGTGCCCACGCTGACCGAAGTTGCCGCATTGCTTGCAGGCCGCCTGACGCTCTTTTGCGAGCTCAAGGGTGCGGGTTCCGGGCGCCCGTCGCTCGACGTGCTGCGCCGCAGCGGATGCTCGTGCGCCGTGCACGCGTTCGACCACCGCCTGATCGCCGACGCGGCGGCGTACGCGCCCGACATCCCGCGCGGTGTGCTCGAGGTCAGCCGCCATGTCGATGCCGCCAGCACCCCGCGCGCGGTGCAGGCCCGCGACCTGTGGCAACTCGTGGAGTACATCGACGAGTCGCTGATTCGCGAGGTGCACGGCGCCGGTGGGCGCGTGATCGCGTGGACGGCCAACGACCCCGCGGTGGTGGAGCGACTCGCCGCTTGGGGAGTGGATGGGCTGTGCACCGACGACGTGACGATGGTGCGGCGCGTGCTCGCGCGATAGCTTCTCTCCCTTCCCAGACAGGAGAACGCCCCTCATGCGCTCCGCGATTCTCGCGGTTTCTGCGCTCGCCCTCTGCCTCCCCGCCAGCGCGACCGGTTCGCCGCGGCCGGCGCAGGCCCAGGCAGCGAAGCCCGCAGCCGACACCGCCAGGAAGCCCGTCGCTGCACCACCCGGCGCCGGCGCGCTCTCGCTGCCGAACGCCGATCCGTTCCCGAGCACCTACGCGCCGCGGGCAACGCAGCCGACGGTCATCCGGAACGTCAACATCTTCACCGCCGCAGGCCCGCTCATTCGCGGTGGCTCCGTGCTGCTTCGGGACGGCAAGATCGTCGCCGTTGGCGCCACGGTTGCCGCGCCGGCCGATGCCGTGGTGATCGATGGCACCGGCAAGTACGTCACACCGGGCCTCATCGACGACCACTCCCACCTTGGCGTCTACCCGGCGCCGGGAACCGCGGCGCACTCCGACGGCAACGAGGCCACGGCCCCGGTGACGGCGCACGTGTGGGCCGAGCACTCGGTGTGGCCGCAGGATCCGCAGTTTCCGCGCAACCTGATGGGCGGCGTCACCACGCTGCAGGTGCTGCCGGGCTCGGCCAACCTCATTGGCGGGCGGTCAGCGGTGCTCAAGGTGGTGCCTTCGCGCTCCGCACAGGGCATGAAGTTCCCCGGCGCGAAATACGGTCTCAAGATGGCGTGCGGCGAGAACCCCAAGCGGGTGTACGAGCAGCGTGGCCCGGCCACGCGCATGGGCAACGTCGCCGGGTATCGCGCGGCGTGGATCCAGGCCGAGCAGTACCGCCGCAAGTGGGACAAGTGGCTGGTCGATCGACAGGGCGAGGCGCCCTCACGCGACCTGGGCATGGAAACGCTCGCCGAGGTACTGCGCGGCAACATCCTGGTGCACAACCACTGCTATCAGGCCGACGAGATGATGCAGATGATCGACATCGCCACGGAGTTTGGCTACCAGATCCGCTCGTTCCACCACGGCGTGGAGGCGTACAAGATCGCCGACGTGCTGGCCAAGGCAGGCATCTCGGGCTCGCTGTGGTCCGACTGGGGTGGCTTCAAGATGGAGGCCCTCGACGGCGTGCGCGCCAACATCGCCATCGTGCACGCGGCCGGTGCGCGCGCCATCGTACACTCGGATGATCCGTCAGGATCGCAGCGCCTCAACCAGGAGGCGGCCAAGGCGCTCGCCGCCGGTCGCGAGGCCGGGCTGACGATCTCCGACGAGGACGCCATTACGTGGATCACGCGCAACCCGGCCTGGGCGCTGGGGCTGGACGACCGCATCGGCACGCTGGAGCCTGGCAAGAACGCCGACGTCGTGCTCTGGTCGGGCCACCCGCTCTCGGTGTACACGCGCGCCGAGCGGGTCTGGATTGACGGCGCCGTCTACTACGATCGAGCCGACGCGTCACATCGCTGGCGCACCGACTTCGAACTCGGCTATGTGCCGGTCAATGATGGGAGGAGCCGCTAATGCGGACCACGTCTTCGATGGCGCTCCTCCTTCTGCTCTCAGGCACAGGGGCACAGGCACAGGGCATCGGCGCGCAGGCGCCGGCGGGCACTGGCACTACCATCGCCATTACCGGCGGAACCGTCTTTCCAGTAAGCGGCCCGAAGATCGAACGCGGCACGGTACTCATTCGCGACGGCCGCATCGTGGAAGTGGGTGCGTCGGTGGTGGTGCCGGCCGGCGCGCAGGTGATTGATGCCTCGGGCAAGTGGGTGACGCCCGGGCTGATCAACGCCTCCACGCAGCTCGGCTTGTCCGAAGGGGGAAGCCCGCAGTTCAGCGGCGGCTATAACGACACCCGCGCCAAGGGTGCCAATGGCGTGGCGGCCGCCTTCAAGGCGTGGGAGGGCATAAACCCGGCGTCCACCTTCATCATTCCGGCGCGGCAGGGCGGCGTGACGACGGTGCTCGTGCATCCGAGTGGCGGCCTCATTTCGGGTCAGGCTGCGGTCGTGGACCTCGCCGGCGACAATGTGGATGCCATGCTGGTGCGGCGGAGCGGGCGAAGAGGCACAGAAACCGCTGCGGTGGCCATGACAGTTTCGTTTAGCAATGATGCGGCGCAGGCCGGCGCGCGCGGCGAGGTGTTGGGCAAGCTCCGCGAGTTGCTGCTCGACGCCAGGACGTACGGGCAGAACCGCGCGGCGTACGAACGCAACGCATCGCGCGCGATGACGGCATCGCGCGCCGATCTGGAGGCCCTGCAGGCAGTGGTGGACACCACGCTGCCGCTCGCCATCGAGGTGAATCGCGCCAGCGACATTCGCGCCGTGCTCGCACTCACGCAACGCGACAAGCTGCCGCTGAAACTGATCCTCGTCGGCGCCGCCGAGGGGTGGCAGGTCGCCCGGGAACTGGCGGCCGCCAAGGTGCCGGTGATGGTGGGCGCCATGAGCAACATCCCCAGCAGCTTTGACGAACTGGGCGCACGCCAGGAAAATGCGGCGCTGCTTCGTGCCGCCGGGGTGTCCGTGGTGCTCATTGGCAACGGTCCCGGCGATTCGGAGAACTTCAACGTCCTGAACATTCGCCAGGAAGCGGGCAATGCCGTGGCGTACGGGATGTCGTGGGACGATGCGCTGCGCGCCATCACGCTTTCACCGGCCGAAGCGTTCGGCCTCGCCGACAAGGTGGGCTCGCTGCGCGCGGGACGCGAGGCCAACGTCGTCATCTGGAACGGCGACCCGTTCGAGTTCTCCACCCGCGCCGAACACGTCTTCATTCGGGGCGTGAAGCAGGGTGGCAAGTCGAGGCAGGACGAGTTGACGGAGCGGTATAGGCCGTAGGGAGAGAACGACAGAGTACTACAGAGTACTACAGAGTACTACAGACGAGGGCCGGGACGCGTTTGGCGTCCCGGCCCTCGTGTTCGCGGCGGGTTCAGGGTGCCGGCGGGGGTTCAGCGGGGGGCGTGGCTGAGGTCGCAGCGCCATCCCCGGGCGGCGCGGGCGACGCGGCTGGTGCGTCTGGTGCCGTGCCCTGCGCCGCCTCGTCGTGCGCGGCGAGTTCCTGCTCGAGCCGTGTGGCTTCGGCCTCGTGCTCCTTCAGCGTCGCCGACAACCGATCCCACGTGGCGGGTTCGAGCTCCTCGCCCTTGGCCCGCGCCCGGTACACCGCGTAGCCGAGGACCTGCGCGGACTTGTCGGCGAGTTGGCGCACCCGAAAGATCTCGATGCGGAGTCGCCCCTCGTCAAAGGCCCCCTGCGCCGCGCGTCCCGCGCGATTCAGTTCGGTGTTCAGCTTGTCCCACAAGGTCATAAGGTCTCCCGTCAAGTGATGTCCTGCCCTGCTCTACGTTTGAGACACGCGTTCTGTTTCCGGGTCTCGTGGCGAGGGCAGATGCGCCTGCGTAGCTTTCGGCCGTGCATAACGACCTCAATCGCGGCTTGCGCTCCATCCAGCTGAGCCTGCTGAGCAATGCGGCGCTGGCGCTGATCAAGCTGGCCGCCGGGTTGGTGGGCAACTCGTACGCGCTCGTGGCCGACGCGGTGGAGTCGTCGTCCGATATCTTCGCGTCGCTGATCGTCTGGGGTGGACTGCGCATCGGGAGCAGGGACCCCGACCACGACTATCCCTTCGGCTACGGCAAGGCCGAGAACGTGGCCAGTGCCGCGGTGTCACTGATGCTGCTGGCGGCCGCGGGAGGCATTGCCGTGCAGGCCGTCCGCGAGATCCTCCTGCCGCATCACTCGCCGGCGCCCTGGACGCTGGCGGTGCTCGTGGCGGTGGTCGGCATCAAGACGCTGCTCTTCCGTCGCGTCGGCACGGTGGGCAAGGAGGTCGGCAGCACGGCGGTGCAGGCCGACGCCTGGCACCACATGTCCGACGCGCTCACGAGCGCCGCGGCGTTCGTCGGCATCAGCATTTCCCTATGGATGGGACCCGGCTGGGAGTCGGCCGACGACTGGGCAGCCATCGTGGCCTCGCTCGTCATCGCCTACACCGGCACGAGGATGTTGCGCACGGCCGTGCGCGACCTGATGGACCGGCATCCCGGGGCTGAGATCGCGCTGCCCGTGCGCCGCGTCGCCGAGGGTGTGCCGGGCGTGCTGGCCATCGAGAAGCTGCTCGTGCGTCGCACGGGAATGTCCTTTCACGTGGAAATCCACGTGCAGGCAGATCCCCAGCTCACCTTGCACGACGCGCACGCGCTGGGCGGCGCGGTGAAGAGCGCCATTCGGACGGCGCAGCCGCGGGTGCGCGGAGTGCTGATCCACATGGAACCATACGAGACCGCGGACGGCGTACAGCGTACGGCGTAGAGCTTACAGCTGCTGTACGCTGTTCGCTTTACGCCGTACGCCATCCGCAACAACAAAAGGGCCCGCCGAGTGTGGCGGGCCCTTCGTACATCGTGCGGCGCAGCCTACGCCGCCGGGTACACCGAGACCTTGAAGCGCGTCTTGCTCTTGTGCTCGAACTGCACCACGCCGTCGATGAGGGCGTAGATGGTGTAGTCCGTGCCGAGGCCGACGTTGTTGCCGGGATGCCAGCGCGTGCCGCACTGGCGGACGATGATGTTGCCCGGCTTCACGACTTCGCCGCCGTACTTCTTGATGCCGCGGCGCTGACTGTTGGAGTCGCGACCGTTGCGGGATGAGCCTACGCCTTTCTTATGAGCCATGATTTCCTCTCCAGACGCGGCTCACCCGAGGGTGATGTCGCGAACCTTGATTTCGGTGAAGCCCTGCCGATGCCCCTGCTTCTTGGCGTAGTTCTTCCGGCGGCGGAACTTGAAGACGATGATCTTGTCACCGCGCCCCTGCTTGGTGATCTCGGCCGTGACCATGGCGCCCGTCAGCGTGGGCACCCCGGCGCGGACCGACGTGCCGTCGGACCCGAGCAGCACTTCGTTGAACTCAACCTGCGTTCCCACGTCGCCCGGAAGCGACGGAATGCGCAGCGACTTGCCCGGCTCAGCACGATACTGTTTTCCGCCGGTGCGGATGATGGCGTAGGACATGGACAGACTCAGAATTGCAGGAGATGTGAGCGAGCCTAAAATGATACACGGCTGAGGCTTGGAGGTCAAGTGGGAGGGGCTAGGTGCTAGGTGCTAGG
>CAYHCW010000146.1:0-7033 GCA_964355025.1 uncultured Gemmatimonas sp.
GCATCGTGGACCTCGACCTGCAGTTCACCGACGAGACGCTGGGGTACCTGGCCAGTCGCTACTCGCGCGAGGCCGGGCTGCGCAACTTCGAGCGCTCGCTCTCGGCGCTGATGCGCAAGCGCGCGCGCGCCAAGGCCGACGGCGAGATGGGCGCGTGGATCGTGGACCAGGCGCGCATCGAGGACGTGCTGGGAGCGCCGCGCTACGCGGCCGAAGCCGCCGAGCAGGAGGCGGAGATCGGCGCGGTCACCGGGCTGGCGTGGACGTCCCTGGGGGGCGAGCTGATGACCATCGAGGCGCTGCTGATGTCGGGCAGCGGCCGGCTGCTGGTGACCGGGCAGCTCGGCGACGTGATGCGTGAATCCGTGGACGCTGCGTGCTCGTACGTACGATCACGCGCGCGCACGCTGCGGCTGGGAGACCCCGAGTTCAAGCACACCGACCTGCACGTGCACTTCCCTGCCGGGGCGGTGCCAAAGGACGGGCCAAGTGCGGGCGTGGCGGTGACGCTGGCGATTGCCAGCGTGATGAGCCGCCGCCCGGTGCGGCGCGACGTGGCGGTCACCGGCGAGGTGACCCTGCGCGGCAAGGTACTCGAGATTGGAGGCGTCAAGGAAAAGGTGCTGGCAGCGTACCGGTCGGGACTGCGCGAGGTGATGCTCCCCGCGTCCAATGAGAAGGACCTGCGCGAACTTCCCGACGAAGTGCGCGCGCAGGTGCGCTTCTCGTTCGTGCACACGATGGACGAGGCGATCGAGCGGATGCTGCTGGTGGCTCCGCCGCTGGGCTTTGCCGACGACCTGCCACTGTTCGATGGTGGAACGCCAGCGACGGACGTCGTGCGCCGCCCGGGCGAGCAGGCCGCATCGGACCGCCCTCGCTGAGTCACGCATGAAGCGGCCGAAAGAGAAACTGCGCGTCTCCGCGCTCCCGCTGGCGTCGCGTGCGCAGTTCGCCAAGCGGCGGTCGGGGCGTCACGGCCTCGGCGTCTTCGCGGTGCGCCCCATCAAGGCAGGCACGCGGATCATCGAGTACACGGGTGAGCTCATTTCGCACGACGAGGGGGAGCGCCGGTATCCCACCGCGCCCGACTACCACGAGGAGCCCGAGCACACCTACCTGCTGCAGCTCGACGATGACCGCGTGATCGACGCCAACATCGGCGGCAACGATGCGCGCTTCATCAACCACTCGTGCGCGCCCAACTGCGAGCCGATGCCGGCGATCGACCGGATGTGGATCGTGAGCGTGCGCGATATTCGCGTGGGCGAGGAACTGGCGTACGACTACGCCATCGAGCTCGACGAGCCGCACACGCCCGCGCGCAAGCAGCGTTTTCCGTGCCGCTGCGGCGCGCGCACCTGCCGCGGATCGATACTCAAGCCGAAGTACCAGCCGTACCACCGGCTGGTGCGCGCCGCGCAGCGCCGCTGGGACCGGTCGTAGTGGCTGAGTTGCTGAGCGCACCCGACGACGACGCGCGGCAGGCCCGCCTCGACACGATGCGCGCGCGGGCCACCGGCCTGCTGGTGGCGGCCGCCGTGGTCTTTCTCGCGTCGCGTCATTACGTGCCGGCCTATCCCTGGCTCGACTGGGTGCGTGCCGCCACGGAAGCGGCGATGGTTGGCGGGCTCGCCGACTGGTTTGCGGTGACGGCGCTCTTCCGGCGCCCGCTGGGCCTGCCGATTCCGCACACGGCGATCATCATGACGCAACGCGACCGCATTGGCCGCGTGCTCGGCAACTTCGTGCAGCGTCACTTCCTCACGCGCGATGTCGTCGTGTCGGAACTGCGCCGGCTGCATCCGTCGGAACGGCTGGCGCGGTGGCTCGCCTCGCCCGACAACAGTGCGCGCGTCGCCGCGCTGCTGCAGAGCGGATTCGCGCGCACGGTGCAGGCCGTCCCCGACGAGGAGTTCCGCGCGCTCATCAGGCGTGCCGCCGTGGAGCGGGTGGACCGGACGCTGGTTGCGCCGATCCTCGGCGACGTACTGGCCGCGGTGACCAGCGACGACCGGCACCACGAGTTCCTCGATCAGGCGCTGCAGCTCGTGCTCACGGCGCTCAGCGAGAACCGCGAGGGCATCCGGGCGCAGATCCACAAGGAAAGCCCGTGGCACGTGCCCGGCGTCGTTGACAACGCCATCTACAAGCAGCTGCTGCGCGCCACCGAGAAGACACTCGCCGACGTGCGCGCCGATGCCACGCATCCGCTTCGCGTGAAGGTCGACGACGAGCTCCGTGCGTTCGTGGACAAGCTCAAGCACTCGCCGGACGTGAGCGCGAAGGCCGAGCAGATCAAGAGCCAGGTGCTGAGCGCGGAAGTCGTGGAGGGTATCGTGGACGGCGTGTGGGATTCGGTGCGGGCCTCCGCGCTGCGTTACGGCGCCGAGGGTGAAGCGCCGCCGGCCGGCCTCGTGCGCGGGCTCGCCGCCGCCGGCACGGCCCTGCTCGCCAACGATGCCGTGCTGGCGGAGCTCGACGAGACGCTGATCGACGCCGTGGCCGACGCGGCCGAGCGGAATCGCGACCACGTCGGCGCACTCATCGCGCGCACGGTGCAGGCGTGGGACCCATCGGTGGCCGCCGCCCGGCTGGAACTCGCCGTCGGCCCCGACCTGCAGTACATCCGCATCAACGGCACGCTGGTGGGCGCGCTGGCGGGCCTGGGGTTGCATGCACTCGCTAAGGCGTTGCCTTAGCGAGAGAGAACTACAGAGTACTACAGAGTACTACAGAGTACGACAGAGGGTGGCGCCGGGATCGGTCGCCACCCTTGCGTGTCTGTCGTATTCTGTCGAACTCTGTCGTTCTCTTCAGTACTGAAATATCGCTATCGTCTTCCCCGACCCCACACCACCAAAGGTGCCGGGACCGTCCAGCGTCCCGGCAAATATCTTCGGGGGCAGTCCGCGCAGGTTGATCGTCACGACGTAGTTCGTCTTCACTGCGGTGCAGGCCGACCAGTAGTCGACGCGCAGGATGTACTCGCCGTGCGGCACGATGATGCCGTCGCCCCAGAAGATGTTCTCGGCGCGCGGGCCGTCGCTGCTGCACCCGGCGTTGGAATCGAGGTCGAGCCGGCCGCCCGTCGTCGACTGGCGCGCGGCGTAGTAGATCTCCTTGCCCGACGGATCGATGAGGTGCAGGTCAACATCGGCCTTGCTGTCCCACGTCACGTTGGTCTGGATCTCGCCGGTGCCGACGAAGATGACGCCGAGGTCGTTGGACTGGTACGAACCGACGCTGCTGGCTCCGCCCGCGGCCGTTCGCAGCGTGAAGACCGTCTGCGGCACCTCCACCGCGACGACCATCAGCACGGCGACGCTGGTGACCGGCGAGGCGAGCGTGAGTTCCCAGTGATCGTTGTTGCCGGGCACGCTGAAGATGGCGCGCGTGAAGGGCGTCGCCGACGTCAGCGTGGTCTGCAGGGTGCCGCCGCGCAGCACCTGGCTGGGAAACACCGCGGTGATCGCCGCGCCGGCGCCCGGCAGCGGCGCCGCACTCGGCACGAGCACCGCCGTGCGCGTGCCATCGAGCGTCTGCACCAGCGACACGAACCGGCGCACCGATTCCTCGGGGGCGGCGGTCGTCCGTTTCCAGTCGATGCACCCGCCGCTGGCCAGCGCGAGCAGCAGCGCGGGGATCAGGCGGGTGAATGTGCTCCGTGGCAATCCAGGCATTGCAATACCTCCGCTACTTCTCCGTCAGTCGCAACTTGGTGGCGTCGATGAGCCGGGTGCTGCTACCCGCCGGCACGTCGGTCCAGATGACCGCCGGCTTCCCCTGCACCGTCGCCACCGTGATTTCCACAATACGTCCCTTCCCCTCGAACCGCTTCACCTCGCCCGTGCCGGCACTGGCCACGCCAAGCCGGCGCTGCGCGGCGCGCTGCGCGGCATCCCGAAACTCGCCCGCGTCGATCGGCGTGTCCCACACGGTCACCCACACGATACCGGGCCCCGCGGGGAGGCTCGTCACCACATACCGGTCTCCAGCCCACCCTTCGGCCGACCGCGCCGAGGTGCCCAGATCCTGCAACGCCTCGTACAGAAAGAGGCGCGTCTCGAACTCGCCCAGGTTGTTCTCGTACACACTGCTTCCTGCCAGCAACTCCGGCAGTGCCACCTGCACCGGGCGCTCGTTGGCAAGGTACTTGTCGGCGTGCAGCACCTGCTCGGTGGAGACCGGGAGCGGCGACCAGGGCACTTGCCCCGGCCGCGCTTCCTTGAACCGCCGCACGAACTCCGCGCCGCTCAGGTACGGAAACAGCAACGTCTCCTGCAACATCATCGGGGCGCTGCTGAACACCGGCATCGCCGTCTGGTTCTCGCGAATCATCTCGCGCACGCGGCCCCAACCCCCGGGAATCCGCAGTGCGACGTCACCGCCGAGCATGCTGGACATCTGCTCGTAGGTGGCCTGCCCCTCCATCACCGACTGCGCCGCCGTCTGCCGGTCGTTGTCGGAACGCTGCTTCTGTATCGAGTCGAGCGGGACGTACTGGTCCTGCAGGGCGTGCACCAGCTCATGCGAGAGCGTCACCTCCACCAGCGCAGCGCGGCCGGCGGACGTGTCGCTCACCACATACAGGACTTTCGTGGCCGGATCGTAGTAACCAATGACCTGCTCGCCGAGGAGCCTGAGCATGAAGCTCCGCAGGTCCAGGCTGTCGGGGAGCAGCCCAAGCAGCTTGTACGCGCGCGTCGCCCCCTCAAGCTCCAGCGGCGGGATATTCTCGCTGAACTGCTTCTCGAGGAAGGCGCGCACCTCCTCGGGCGAGCGCTGCTCGACCTTTGGCGGCCGCTTGAAGGTGAGGCCGACGGCCTTCTCGATCTGCGGCACGTACTTGCGGACGAGCTCGCCGTAGGGGCCGTCGTAGGCGACCGTCTGCGCCTTGCGGCACGACGGCAGCGCGACGAGCGCCACGACGCACAGGGCGGCCGCGCGACGCGGAAGAGAGCGCATGGAACCTCGGGAGAATGGCACGTCGAACATCTGCACCTCAACCAAATGCCCGCGCGACGTACCAGCCGAGCAGGGCATTGCCGAACAGCAGGGTGAGGACCGCGGCCGGCGCGAGAAAGACGCCGAAAGGCACGAGCGGGGCTTCAAATCCACGGCCCGCCTTCCTGGCACGCAGCCACGCGATGGGGTACACGACCAGCAGGAACGTGGTGGCGGCCAGAGCGGCCGCTACGAAGACACAGAGCAGCGCGCGCACCGGGCCGACGGTCGCGCCGACGAACGCCATCAGGGTGGCATCGCCATACCCCATTGCCTCCTTCTTCATGGCCACCTCGCCCAGCCAGCCCACGATGGTGATGGCGCCGGCGCCCGTGCAGGCCCCGAGCAGCGCATCCCACGGGCCGGCGAAGGGCAGCTGCTCGCCGATAAAGAGGCCGACCAGCGCGCCGATGATGGCAAATGCGAGTCCATTAAGCGTGAAGCCGTCGGGGATCAGGTAGCTCTGCGCGTCGGTGATCGCGACGCCCAGCAGGATGGTGGCGACCACCGCCAGCCGCACCGCCACGATCGTGGGCCCGAGCAGCCAGAGCGCGCCAATCCAGAGCAGCGCCGTCGTGGCCTCCACGAGCGGATACTGCCAGCTGATGGACTCGCCGCAGGCGCGGCATTTGGCGCGCAACACCAGCCAGCTGACGACGGGAATGTTGTCGTACCAGGCAATCGCGCCGCCGCATCCGGGACACCGGGAACGCGGTCGCACCACCGATTCGTCCTTGGGCCACCGCGCAATGCAGACGTTCAGGAACGACCCGAGAATGGCGCCAAAGGCGCCGAACACCGGGGCGAAGGCGGGGAACCAGGAGACGGAGGTCACGGGTGGGGTGCGGGGGGGGTGCGGGGTTCGGGGTGCGGGGGTGCTTCTGGTTACGGGCGGAGTGCGTATAGGGTGATACCAGCTGCCACCGCAACGTTCAACGATTCCACGCCGGGAGCCATCGGCAACGACACGACGTCCGAGCAGAGCGCACGCAACGCCTCGGAGAGCCCGGCGCCCTCGTTGCCCACGACAATGGCCAGGCGAGACGGCGGCTTGACCGTCTCGAGCGGCCTGCCGCCGGCGTCAGTGCCCCACAGCGCCAGCCGGTGTTCGGCGAGAAAGGCCTGCAACTCGGCAGGAGTCGCCTCGATCGCCGGAAAATGGAAGTGCGTGCCCACGGCGCTGCGCACCACCTTGGCGTTCCAGACGTCCACGGTGCCCGGCAAGGCCACCACCGCCGCCGCACCGGCGGCCGCCGCCGTGCGAATGAGCGTGCCGACGTTGCCCGGGTCCTGGATGGCATCGAGCACCAGCAGCCGGCAGGGATCACCCACGGCGAGGCTGCCCAGCGTGCGGCCCGGCTGCTGCGCGATGGCGAGGATGCCCTGCGGATGCTCGGTATCGGCGGCCGACTCGAACTCGGCGTCGCTCACCCGCATCACGGGCACGCCACGCTCCGCGAGCGTCGCCGCCAGCGCGCTGCTTCGGCCGTCGACGGCCGCGCGCTCGGCAACGAGCGCGGCCTCGATGACCAGCGGCGAGCGCGCAAGCTCCTCGACCGTGCGTACGCCCTCGGCGACGAACAGTCCGTTGCGCTCGCGCGCCTTGCGGCGCTTGAGGTCCCTTGCCACCGTGAGCCATTTCACCGTTATCTTGTCTCCATGCGCATTCGTCTCGCCCCTGCGGCCCGCACCGCCCTCGTCCTGCCCCTCCTCATCGTGGCCGCCTGCGCCGTGTCGACCCAGCAGGAAGTCGACATGGGAGCAAATTACGCCACCCAGATCGCCAAGGAACTGCCGCTCGTGCGGGACCCCGAGGTGAATCGCTACATCAGCCTCCTGGGTGATTCCCTGGCCACGGTGGCCGACCAGCGAAATCTCGACTGGCACTTCACCGTTGTCGATAGCAGGGAAGTAAATGCCTTCGCCGTTCCGGGGGGCTACATCTACGTGAATCGCGGCCTCATCGAGCGCGCCACGAGCATGGCGCAGGTGGCCGGCGTCATTGGGCACGAGATCGGCCACGTGA
>CAYHCW010000147.1:0-6966 GCA_964355025.1 uncultured Gemmatimonas sp.
GGGTTCGGTGCTCACGCGGTACGCGTATCGCAACGCCTCCAGTCAGGCGTCGCAGGCCGTCACCTTCACGGCGCGCACTCCCGGCGTCGTACAGGTGCCAGCGGTCGCGATCATCCGGACCGAGCAGTCGTACCAGAGTGTGCGGCTCATCGGCATGTCGCTCGGAAGCACCTGGGTGGTGGCGTCCGCCGCTGGATACACGCCCGACTCCCTGTTCGTCGAGGTGCGCAAGGGGGCGCTCGACGCCTGCTGTGACCAGACGGTGAACGTGGGCAGCGCAACGCAGGCGAACTCGATTGCAGTGTACGCGTATGACACGACGCATGCCTACGCGTCGTACCGCGCGACGCCGCTGACCATTGCCGTGACCTCCAGCAATCCGGCCGTCGCCGTACCCGGTTCCGCAACCATCACCGTTCCAACCGATCTCTACTACGCCTACACGGAGTTCACGCCAGGAGTGGCAGGGAGCGCGTGGTTGTACTTCAACGCGCCGGGCTATCAGGGCGACTCCGTGAGCATCACCGTGGCCGGCGACTCGTTGCCCACGTACTGGGGGGGATCGACCACGGTGGGCGCCGGGCAGTACGTGAACAACAACATCTATCATTCGTCCCCCGTTCTCGCGAGGGCCACGTCGTTTAGGATGACCAGTTCGAACCCGGCCGTCGCGGTGGTGGACAGCACCCTGCTGCTCGCAGCGGGGTCGACGTGGTCGGAGAACTACCGCCTGGTCGGCGTGTCACCGGGCACGGCGACCATCACCGCATCGGCTCCGGGCTTCGTGACCAAGACCCAGGTCGTCACGGTCACGGCGGCGAACTTGGGGCACACCAACCCGTGCTGCCTGGTGGCTGGCGGCACTGCGCAGTCCTTCAGCGTCGTCGCGCGCGATGCGTTTTTCAACGCCCACCCGGTGGTCAGCACCGTCAACCTGACCATCACGTCCACCGACACGAACGTCGTGAAGTCGTATTACGCAGCGAACTCGATCTACCAGGGCAACACCAACACGAACGTCTACGTACAGCCGCGGGGCGCTGGAACTGCATGGCTGAGGATCAGCGCGCCGGGCTACGACACGGACTCGCTGTTCGTGACCGTCGCGAGCAGCGGCACGCCCACCATCTCCATTGCCAACTCCCTCTTCACGCTGGGCAGGCGCCAGCGCACCAGCTTCGGCGTGAATCGCGCCGGCGGCACGGCGGCGACGCACGTCTCCATCAGCAAGCGCGGCACCGCGACCGCGATTTCTGACACCGGATTCAACGCGGGCGCGGGCAGTACGTACGCCGGTTCGCTCACGGTCTCGGCACTGAACCTTGGCACCGATACGCTGATCTTCACTGCGCCCTCGCACACCAGTGACACCGTCATCGTGAAGGTGACGACGCCGAAGCTCGTCATGTACGGCACGTCGGGCACCGTGCTGGCAAACTACCCGTATGGGTACGTGCAGGTCTATCTGGCCGACTCGCTGGGCAACGCGCACGAGGTCATGGACACGGTGCGGTTCAGTGTCACGTCGTCCGACACGAGCGTCGCGCGCATGTCGCCCCCGAGCTTCGAGATCACGCCCGGCGGCTACTACGCCTACAACAGCGTGGAATACCGCGCCCCGGGTACCGCGCGGTTCCGCATCCAGGACCTCGGCGGCGTGTACGCCTCCGACTCCACCCCGCTCGTCACGGTGCAGCAACCAGTGCTGCGCTTCAACTTCAATTACTACCCGCTGTACATCGGCATGCGGCAGCGCACGGAGAGCGGGGAGGCGTACGTCTACACCGACTACTCGGTGCTCGTCCCCACGTGGATCAAGCTGCAGCGGTCCACGGCCGCGCTGGTGACGATGCCCGACTCGGTGTTGATGCCGGCCGGCGACAACTTCGCGTATTTCGACGTTGCCGGTCGCGATACCGTCGGCGGCCTTCAGGTGCAGGCCTCGTCGCCGGGCTTTGCATCGTCAACCGGGAACATCACGGTCAGCCGTCCGGCATTCGAGGTGTATGCGGGGTCGGTCTACCCGATGCAGCGAAACCGCGAGGTGGAAGTGACCGCCATCGAAACCGGAGACTACAACCGGCGGGACGTCACCGAGAACGTGTCGGTGACGCTCAGCTCCGACTCGGTGGGCGTCGTGGGCGTCGACTCGGCGACGGTCACCATCGTGGCCGGGTCGTCCGACACGTACGCGGCGCGCCTCATCGTCAACGGCACGGGACGGGCGAACATCACCGCGAGCGATGCCCGCGGAATTTTCCAGCGCTACCTCGATGGCAGTGACCAGACCAACAGCTATCCGGCGACCGTGCAACCAGCGAACGAGCGGCTCCGGGTCGGCGTGGGCCAGCGTCGCTACTTCAACAGGTACATCGACTTCTACCCTGATGACGACGTCGTGCTGACGACCACGGGGACGGGCGGCCACACGGACCGCACGGGAACAGTGGTCGATACGCTGCTGGCGAACGAGAATTACCTTCTCACCTCCGTCTCGGGGACCAGCGTCGGCTCCGATACGCTGATCACCACCACGCCCGGCATCACGAGCGGCCGGGTGATTGTCGAGGTGTCCTCGGGCACGCTGAGCGTATCCAGTCAGCCGCTCTCGATGAAGGTCGGCGACATCATCGGCGTGACCCTGTACCTGCGATCTCCGGAGAACAGTTACGTGGAGGCGGCCGTCAGCACGACGCTCACGCTGACCGCAACCAACGCGCAATGGTGGGACGGCGCGGCACCCTTGGCGTCCACGGTGATCGCCAGCGGCAACTCGAGCGCGTACCCCCAGCTCAAGGCGACAACGGCCGGCACGGCAACGTTCACGATCTCCGCTCCCGGTTATCTGCCGAAGTCCTTCACGGTCCAGGTGGCACCATGACGAGTTTTCGAGTTGCCCTGTTCGCTCTGGGCGTGGCGAGTGCTGCGCCCGCCGCCGCGCAGCAGGCGACCACCAAGCCGGCACCCCCGCCCGCACCCACGCCTGCGGTGAACACCAGCCAACCGGCGGGCTCAACCATCCGCTGCAAGGACGGCACGTGGGCGCCGGCCGGGGCCGCGAGTTCGGCGTGCGACACCCACCGCGGGCTCGCCTACCGGTTGCCGGTGATCACGCCGCCGCCGGCTGCCAAGACACGGCCCGACGCCGGTATCGCCAAGGCGGCGCCGCCACCAGCGCCGCAGGGAATCTCCGCTCCTGAGGCGACGTCCTCCCCCCTGAGGTCGACGACGAGCGCCACTGCCGGTGCCATCGCAGGCTCGCCCTTGCTGCCGGTGCCGCCCGCACCGCCCGCCGATGCGTCACTGCTGTGCATGGATGGTACGTATCTCACCGGAGCGGCCGAGCCGAGCCGGTGCGGTGCATATGGTGGCCTGACGGCGATTCTTCCGAAGAAGCGACCGTAGCGTCCGCGTAGCGGGGCGGAATCACGACGGACTGTGACCCACGTCACAGTCCGTCTTGGCTTTGCACCCTCGCGAGAAGGGGATCGCCTTACCTACATTTCGGGTTCGAATGCCTGCCAACGCCTCCTCCCGCCGCCTCGCGCTTGTCGCTGGCCTCCTCGCTGTCGCACTCATTAGTTGCGGCCGCGAGGTCACCGGTCCGGGCTCGGCTCCGGTTAACGCATTCAAGCGCTTTGCGTCGCTCGCGTTCAGCCCGCAGTACGAGACGGCGGTGCGCGGCCCGGCATTACAGGCGGCACTGCAGCAGGTGGCGTTCGAGAAGGTGCGCATCACGCTGCGCCGCGAGGACGGCACGATCGCCCTCGACACGGTGGTGGACTTTCCCGCCGGCGCCGATTCGCTGACGCTTTCGCTCATCGTGCCGCTGCCGCCGAGCACGTCGTCGAGCGGCGTGCCACTGAGCATGAACCTCGGGTACGTGAACGCGGCGGGGGACACCGTCTTCAAGGGCGGACCGCTGTCCGTCACCGTCCTGCCGTCGACCGGTGGGGGTGCGCCACCGCCGCCGGTACAGATTCCCGTGCAGTACACCGGCACTGGCAGCACCGCGACGGCGGTGGCGATCTCGCCGAGATTCATCAGTGGCTTCGCCGGCCAGTCGACCACCTTCAGCGCGCAGGCGCTCGGCACTGGCGGTGCAGCCATCGCCGGCACGCCCATCGTCTTCACCAGTTCGAACCCGGCGGTTGTCTCGATCAGCAATCCGTCGTCAGGTGCCGCGAACTTCGTCGGTCGCGGCACCGCCAAGGTGTACGCGCAATTGCTCACCGGTCCCATCGACAGCGCCGGCGTCACGGTCACCCTGCCCGCGTCGACACTCTCGCTGACGACGGGTGGCAATCAGACCGCGCCGGCCGGCACCAACGTGCCGCTCCCGGTCGTCGCGAGGGTCGCGGCATCCGATGGCATCGGCGTGGGCGGCATCACCGTGAACTTTGCGGCGACGAGTGGCGGCGGGTCAGTGACGCCGTCCTCGGTGGTCTCGGCCGCCGATGGATCGGTCAGCGCCGCGTGGAAACTGGGTGTCACACCCGGCGCGCAGTCACTCACGCTGACGGCGCCCGGGCTCGCGGCCTCGCCGGTGGTGGTTACCGCGACGGCGCTCTCTGTGACACCGACCAAGCTGGCGGTAACGACACAACCCGCCGGTGCGAAGGCCGGTGCTGCGCTGGGCACCGTGACCGTGGCTGCGCAGGATGCCGCCGGAGTCACGGTGGCCACGTTCACCGGCGACATCAGCGTCGCCATCGGCACCAATCCCGGCAGCGCGACGCTGGGCGGCACCACGACGGTGAAGGCCGTGAATGGCGTCGCAACGTTCACGAGCTTGTCGCTCAACCGGCCGGGCACGGGTTATTCGCTGGTCTTCGCGAGCAGCGGGCTCGCCAGCGGCACGTCTTCCACGTTTGACGTGACTGCCGGAAACGCCGCGAGGCTGGTCTTCGGGCCCATGACCTCGACGGCTGATGCCGGCATCGCCATGGGCTCGGTGCTGGTGACGGCGCAGGATTCCACGGGGAATACCGTGACGTCGTTCACCGGAGCGGTGACGGCAGCCATCGGTGCCAACCCGGGCGCCGCAACGCTGTCGGGCACCCTGACGCGTACGGCCGTCGCCGGCGTCGCCACCTTCAATGACCTGTCCGTCAACAAGAAGGGCGCCAGTTACACGCTCATCGCCAGCGCCACCGGGCTGACGAGCGGCACGAGCGCGGCATTCAACGTCGCCCCGGGATCAGCTACCGGCATCACCGTGGTCAGTGGCAACGGTCAGACGGCGACCGCCGGCACGGCGCTCGCCGGCATCGTCGTTCAGCTGCGCGACGCACTCGGCAACGGCATCAGCGGTGTGACGATTTCACTGGCCGTGGCAAGCGGCGGCGGCTCGCTGGGCGCATCGTCCGGCGTCACCGACGCGGACGGCCTGCTCGCGGTGAACTGGACGCTTGGCCCCTCCAATGGCGCGCAAAGCGTCACGGCGTCGGCGACCGGCGTACCGGCGGCGACCATCACCGCCACGGCGACGGGCGGCACGTCAAACCACCTGGTCATCACCACTCCGCCTGGCACGACGCAGACCGCCGGCGTCCCCTTCTCGCCGGCCGTCTCCCTCTCGGCCAAGGACGTGGCAAACGTCCTGATGACCGTCTTCACTGGCACGGTCCCGGCCCCCGTCGCCACCGGACCGGCCGGTGCAACCGTCGGAGGCACTGCGTCGGTGAGCGCCATCGGCGGCGTGGCCACCTTCAGCGCGCTGCGCCTCACCAAGGCCGGCACGTACACGCTGAGCTTCAGCGCATCGGGGATGACGCCGGCCACGAGCGCCAGCCTGACCGTGAACGCCGCACCGGCCAAGACCATTGCCGCCGACAGCGGCAACGCGCAGACGGGAGTGGCCGGCGCGGCGCAGGCGCAGAAGCTCGTGGTGCTCGTCACTGATTCGCTCGGCAATCCAGTGAGCGGCACGGCCATCACGTGGGCGGTCGCCAGCGGCGGCGGCGCGCTGGACAGCACCGCCACGGTGACCAACGCCGCAGGTCGCACGCGGGCCAGGCTGACACTCGGCCTCACGGCCGGTAGCAACAGCGCGACGGCGACGAGTGCGGGGCTCATCGGGTCTCCGGTGACGTTCACCGCGACTGGCACGGGCTCGGTGACGACGACGACGGTCACGCCAGGCCTCGACACGATCGTCTCGCTCAACGCAACGCGCGCGCTTGTAGCGCAGTCGCGTGACGCGGCTTCCAACCTGATTGCCGGCACGTTCACGTGGCTGAGCCGCACACCGGCCGCCGCGACGGTCAATGCGAGCGGACTGGTGACGGCCATCGCCAACGGCTCCACGTGGGTGGTGGTCACCGAGACCGGCGGCACCAGGGACTCCGCGCTGATTGTCGTCCAGCAACGCGTGGCGACCATCAACGTCACGCCCGGCACCCGCAACATCTACAAGTCGCGCACCTTCCAGTTCTCGGCAAGCGCCGTGGATGGCATGGGCATCGTGGTGCCGAGCGTGACGAGCTTCACGTGGACGACGCTGAGTCCGGCGGTGGCAACGGTCGACGGAACCGGCAACGTCACCGCCGTCACGCTGGGCGGTACGCAGGTGCGTGCCACGGCGGGCGCGATCACCGGCGTGGCCGGTGTCACCGTCCTCACGCCGATTACGCGCATCATCGTCGGGCGCGACTCGAGCGGCGTTCCGGTTGCCGATACGACGTCGCTTCCGTCGCTCGGCGTCGGCCGGGCCTTCCGCGCCGAGGCCCGCGATACGCTCGACGCCGTGATGACCGGCGTGACGTTCACCTGGTTCTCGACCAACGGCTCCGTGGCGCTGATGGATTCCATCACCGCCACGCGCGCCCGCGCGCTGACAAACGCCAACGGCACGACGACCATCCAGGCCACGGCCGACGGCATCACCGGATCGGCGGTGCTGAAGGTGAAGCAGGTGCTCGCCGCCATCGAGCTCACGCCGACGCCCGACACCATCGGCGTCAC
>CAYHCW010000148.1:0-6881 GCA_964355025.1 uncultured Gemmatimonas sp.
GGGCGCGCGTCGGCGACCGGGCGAGCGTCGGCGAAGGGGCGAGCGTCGGCGAAGGGGCGAGCGTCATCACGACGGCGGACTGCGTCGTCCTCGGCCCTCTCGGATCGCGCGACGCCATGCTCACCGGCTACCGCGACAAGGACGGCAAGCTGCGCATCGCGACGGGCTGCTTCGACGGCACGCCACGCACGTTCGCGGCGGCGGTCAAGAAGACGCACGGCGATTCGGCGAACGGCGTGCGATACGTCGAGGCGCTGAAGTTCATCAAGGCGATGATTCCGCCGCAGAAGAAGGCCAAGACGGAGCCCGGGGCGGTGCCTGCGGAGACGACGGAGGCGTGAACGACCGCGCCCGAATTTCCGCGCAGCTATGGCCGCATCAGGTGCGCGCTCGGGACGAAATCCGCGCGCACTTCCGCGCGAAGCGGACGCGCGTGTGCCTCGTCATGCCAGGCGGCTCGGGCAAGACACGCACGGCGTGCTCAATGATGGAAGATGCTGTCCTCAAGGCGGGCTCGAACCCACCACCCAACTACTGCGTTTTCATCGCACACTTGACGCCGCTCATCGACCAGTGCTCACGGGCGCTCGTCAAGGAAGGCATCGAAGCGCACGGCGTCATCCAGGCGCGGCACCCGCGCTACCGGCCATGGGCGCCGATTCAGGTGGCCTCGCGCGATACGCTGCTCGCGCAGGCCCGGCGCGGCAAGCTCCTCGTACCCGCGCCGAAGTTCATCATTGTGGACGAGGCGCACACGGCCGCGTCCGAAGGCTACGTGCGCATCCTGCACGAGTTCTGCCCGGGCGCCTTCGTGATTGGATTGACCGCGTCACCGTGGCGCCTCGACGGGCAGGGCCTCAAGAAGCTCTTTCAAGCCATGGTCGTCGGCGCGACCTACCAGGAGCTCTTCTCGGCGGGCTACATCGTGCCGCCGCGCGCCTTCGTGCCGCCGCCGCCGTCCATGAAGGACGTCCCGCTCATCGGCGGCGACTACGACGTGGGCGAAGCGTCGAAGCGCTACCGCGACGAGCACACCATCGGCGACGTCATCGCGCAGTGGAAGCTCCACGGCGAGAACCGGCCGAGCGTTTACTTCACGTGCGACATCGAGCACAGCAAGGCGCTGACGCGGGCGTTCATCGCGGCGGGCGTGCCGTCCGAGCACATCGACGGGACGATGTCGAGCACCGACCTCCGGGCCATCGAGGCCCGCGTGCAGTCGGGCGAGACGCGTATCATCACCAACTGCTCCAAGCTCCGAGAAGGATGGGATCTACCCATTATTTCGTGCGTGGGCCTGACGCGCCCGACGAAGTCGCTCTCGCTCTACATCCAACAGGCCGTGCGCGGCGACCGGAGCTATCCGGGTAAGACCGACTTCGTCCTACTCGACCACGCTGGGTGCGTCCTCTCGTTCGGTCTGCCGACCGACGACCGCGAATGGTCGCTCGATGACCGTGATGTCGAAGAGCGCGACGGCGGCGCCCCCGTCAAAGGCTGCCCGACCTGCTACGCCGCGTGTCCCGCAGCCGCGAAGGTCTGCCACGAGTGCGGCCACGTCTTCGCGCAGGGCGTCGTCGAGCCCGAGGAGCCGAAGGACCAATCGGCCACGGGCGCGCAGCTCGTCGAGTTTCAACCGTGGATGGCGAAGCAAGAGCCGCTGCCGTGGGCGGAAGAGGATATGGCGCGGCTACGCGTCGCGGTGAAGCGGCCACGGCAACCGAGCTTGCCGAGCGTCGGCGGAAGCTACCAATCGAAGCCGTGGACATCGCGGCCATCAGGGAGGTCACGGTGAGTGAAGCCTACGAGAGCTACTTGCATCAGAAGGCGCAGATCGACACGGGCGACGGTTTCGCGCCGCATTGGCTGCACGACGACCTATTCGACTTTCAATGCGACTTGACGTCGTGGGCGCTCCGTAAGGGCCGCGCCGCCATCTTCGCCGACTGCGGGCTCGGGAAGACGCCGATGCAACTCGTATGGGCTGAAAACGTCGTACGCGAGACGAACCGACCCGTGCTCGTGATGACGCCGCTCGCAGTCGCCGCGCAGACGATTCGCGAGGCCGACAAGTTCGGCATCGACGCCGGCCGTGCGCACGGGCAGAAGGACGTCGTCGGCGCCCGTATCTACGTCACGAACTACGAGAAGCTCCACCACTTCGACCCGGATGCGTTCGCCGCCGCCGTCTGCGACGAGTCGAGCGCCATCAAGATGTTCGGCGGCGCGCGCCAGAAGATCGTGACCGAGTTCCTGCGCAAAATGCGCTACCGGCTGCTCTGCACGGCCACGGCAGCGCCGAACGACTACATCGAGCTTGGCACCTCCGCTGAGGCCCTCGGACAACTCGGGCGCATGGACATGCTCTCGCGATTCTTCAAGAACGACGAGAACAGCCTGCACCCGATTTGGTGGGGCGCGCGCTGGCGGCTCAAGGGTCACGCGAAGGGCCTCTTCTGGCGCTGGGTCTGCTCGTGGGCCCGAGCCATTCGCAAGCCATCGGACCTCGGCTTCGACGACGGCCGATTCGAGCTCCCGCCGCTCCACGAGCGCCAACACGTTGTCGAGAACGCCGCCAGGTTCGCGGGCGAGCTCTTCGTGCGCGAGGCCGTGACACTCAAAGAGCAACGCGAAGAGCGGCGGCTCACGCTGTCCCAGCGCTGCGAGAAGGTGGCCGCGCTTACCGAAGGGCATGACCAGACGCTCGTGTGGTGCCACCTCAACCCCGAGGGCGACCTCCTTACGAAGCTCTGCCCCGGCGCCGTCCAGGTGTCGGGCGCAGACTCGGACGACGAGAAGGAGGAGCGACTCCTCGCCTTTGCGGACGGCAAGATTCGGACGCTCGTGACGAAGCCGGTCATCGGCGCGCTCGGGCTCAACTTCCAAGGCTGCGCGCACATGACGTTCTTCCCGTCGCACAGCTTCGAGCAATACTACCAGGGCATCCGCCGATGCTGGCGCTTCGGCCAGAAGCGCCCCGTTACGGTCGACATCGTGACGACGCCGGGCGAGACGGGTGTGCTCAAGAACCTACAACGCAAGGCCACCGCGGCAGACGAGATGTTCTCGTTCATCGTCCGCGAGATGAACAACGAAGCGCGCATCGGTCGCAGCGCGCAACGCAACGGAGAGGTCAAGGTGCCTTCATGGCTGTGAACAATTCGGTCATCACGGACGAGTACGCCATCTACGAGGGCGACTGCTGCGAGGTCATGCCACGTTTTCCGGACGGATGCATCGGGATGTCGGTCTACTCTCCGCCTTTTGGAGGGTTGTATTGCTATTCGAGTGACGATGGAGACCTTTCCAACTGCAAGAGCTACGATGACTTCTTCGCGCACTACGAGTTCGTGGTCGCGGAGATTGCGCGGCTCACGATGCCGGGCCGGCTCTCGTGCGTGCACTGCATGGACGTGCCGCGACCGGGCTCGACGGCGCAGTACAGCGGCGGGCTCCGCGACTTCCCAGGCGACATCATCCGCCTCCATGAGAAGCACGGGTTCATCTACCACAACCGGCACTCCATCTGGAAAGAGCCGCTCAAGACGGCGATCCGTACGCGGTCGGCCGCGCTCATGCACCGGCAGATTGTGGCCGACTCGGCGCTCTGTCGCTCGGCGCTCGCGGACTACCTGCTCGTGTTTCGCAAGCACGGCACGAACCTGCAACCCATCGCGCATCCGATGGGACTCACCCAGTACGCGGGCGCGAAGCCGCTGCCCGAGGACCTCGTCAAGAAGTACGGCGGCGGGTGGCCCGACCAGAAGACGAACAAGCTCTCGCACACCATCTGGCAGCGCTACGCCTCGGCGTTCTGGGACGACATCCGCATCGGCCGCGTACTGCCGTTCCGAGACGCCAAGGACGAGGACGACGAGAAGCACGTGCACCCGCTGCAACTCGACGTCATCGACCGCTGCTTGACGCTGTGGTCGAACCCCGGCGATACGGTCCTGACGCCGTTCATGGGCGTCGGTTCCGAGGTCTACGGCGCCGTCGTCGCAGGTCGACGCGGGCTCGGCGTCGAGCTCAAGTCGAGCTACTTCAAACAGGCGACACGCAACCTCGCGGCAGCGAAGGAAGAACATCGGCTGCGACAAGGCACGCTCGACTTCGGCGGTGGCGCGGCGACGGTGGACGACGAGACGTGGGAGTCGATGGAGGATTCGGCCGCATGACGTCCGCAGCCTGCACGTGGAAGGACTGCGCGGCGACGGCCGCGCACGACATCAACGACGACCACGGCAAGTCGTGGGCGCACCTCTGCGACGCACACAAGGCGGACTTCGACGCCGCCCTTGCGAAGGTGTCGACGGAAGACCCGAAGGTCGCCACGAAAGCGGTTCTCCGGACGTGGGTGCTTGCACAGGGCGGCGCAAAGAAGGCCGCTGAGCGCATGCGTCCAGCGGTGGAAGCTGGCGCTCGCCTCTTCGATGCGCTGCGGAGACCGCGACGGTGAACCTCACCATCGGCAGTCTCTTCTCCGGCGTGGGCGGTCTCGAGCTCGGCCTCGAAATGGCCGGGCTCGGACCCGTACTCTGGCAAGCGGAGTGCGACGTGACGGCCCGTGCCGTACTGGCGCGACACTGGCCGGAGGCGCGACGTTACAGCGACGTGAAGGAGATAGATGAGCGAGCACAACGAGTTGACATCCTCTGCGGCGGCTTCCCCTGCCAAGACGTCTCCCTTGCCGGCAAGGGCCTCGGACTCGCTGGTCCAAAGTCCGGCCTCTGGTTTGAATTCGCCCGCATCATTCGCGTTCTACGACCGCGATACGTCGTCGTGGAAAACGTCGCAGCGCTCGTTACTCGGGGACTCGATCGAGTCCTCGGTGACCTTGCCGAAGCGGGGTACGATGCGGAGTGGACGACTCTACGAGCTGCCGACGTTGGCGCCCCGCACCGCCGCGAGCGGCTCTTCGTGGTCGCGTGGCGAGTATCCGACGCCGAGGGCCGAGGACTACGGGAGCTCGCAGAACGGGGCGGCCTCGGGCCATGTGAGGCCGACGAACGGGACGCCGAGCTTGTCGATGTGGGCGCGGGATGCGTGGGCGACGCCCGCGGCCTCGGACGGAGACCGAACATCGGAGACGTATCAACGCGGCAATCCGACGCTTCTGGGGGATGCCCGGAGTTCGCGGGCGACGCCGACCGCTCGGGACGGGGATCCGAGAGGCGGCAAGGAGGTGCCGCACACGAAGGGCGGGACGAGCCTGCGGGGCGAGGCGGAGTCGTGGCCGACCGCGAGCGCCACGGATTACAAGGGCTCGGCGCGGAAGGGCCAGCGTCGGGGCCAGCTCTCGGAGGCGGCGGAGTGTCTGTGGCCGACGCCACGCGCGGAGGACTCGGAGAGCTCGGGCGCGCACCGGGGCACACCGGACACGCTGACGTCGGCGGCGCGGCTCACGATGGATCTGTGGCCGACGCCGACCGCAAACGAGGCGACGGGCTACATGAGCGGGTCGAAGTCGGACACGTGGCGGCCGTCGTTGGCGAGCGCGGCGGCGGGGAAGTGCCCCACGCGTGGCCGCCCCGCCCAAACGACGCCGAAGGCTGGCAACGATGGCTCGACGCCGGAGGACCCGCCCCGGTGACGGACGGGAACAAGCTCAATCCCGCGTTCGTCGAGGCGTTGATGGGCTTCCCGCCCGGGTGGACGCAGGCCCGCGTGCCGACGAAGAAGGGCGAGCGGGACACGTCGCGCCGCGAGCGGCTGAGGATGCTCGGCAACGCCGTCGTGCCGCAGTGCGCCGAGGTCATTGGGCGGCACGTGCTCGCGCTGGAAGGTCTGCCATGAGCTCGGGCCGCATCGTCGCCCTACTCCTCGGGCGCCACCCGACCGACCGCCAGGAATGGGCCGTCTTCCGTGAGCTGGCTACGGCGACGGCCAACGCGGGCCGCACCATCGACCTCTTCGCGCTCAACTGCTGGCGCTCGGGCGGCTTCCGTGCGGTCGCTTACGAGGTGAAGGTATCGCGCGGCGACTTCATGCGCGAGCTGGCCGACCCGTCGAAGCGCTCGCCGGCCGAAGCGCTCGCGGCCGAGTGCTACTTCGCGACGCCACCGAGCCTCGTCAAGGTCGACGAAGTGCCCGAGGGCTGGGGCCTCATCGAGTGCGGCGACGGCGGCTGCAAGGTGCGCAAGGCGGCGACGCAGCGGCGCATTGAGGCGTGGCCGATTGCGTTCTGCGCGGCGCTGGCTCGCCGGTGCACGGACGAGAAGCTGCCGTTGCCGACGGGCGTATGGAAGTACGAGGGCCGCGACATCACCGCTGAGCAGCTCGTGGCCGAGTTCGGCCTCGCCGCTGAGGACATCAAGCGCCGGCTGCGCTCTGAGGTCGAGCGCGAAGTGCGGCGCGACCTCGCCGCCAACCACGCGACGGAGTTCGAGGTCTTCAAGGTCGTGCAGAAGGCCATCGGCTGGCCGACGACACCCGAACGCGCGGCGGCCGCGCTGGCGAGCTCGGGCAAGGTCATCGGTCCCGCCGAAGCGAAGGTGCTGCGACGGACCTACGAGCACCTCGGCGCGCAGCTCCGCGACCATGGCGTGTTCTTCGAGGACGATGTGGTCGACGCGGACAAGCTACTATGAGCGCCGGCAGCGCCGCCCACAAGAAGCTCGTCCGCGCCCTCTGGCGCGCGCTCGGCCGCCGTCCCGACGTGCGCCTCTGGCCGCAGGCGACGGGCCAGGGCGTGCCGATGGCGACCATCAAGGCCGCGCTCGGGCGCCTCTTGCGCGGACCGCTCACGGCGCAGCTCCTCCGTGAGGTCTTCGGACGCCTCGCCCGCATGAAGTTCGGCGTGAAGGGCGGCGGGGACTTGAGCGGCGCCCTCATGCCCGACGGCAGACGCATCGAGGTGGAGGCAAAAACCGGCGACGGTA
>CAYHCW010000149.1:0-6878 GCA_964355025.1 uncultured Gemmatimonas sp.
CGCCGTTGAAGCCGAACGCCTTGCGCAACCGCTGGTAGGTGGCGGCGTAGAGCACCGCGGGGTTGCGCGGGTCCATCAGGAGGTCGGTGGCGCCGGTCAGCGTGTCGACGTACAGCACCTTGGCCCACGTGCGCCCCGCGTCGGTGGTCTTGAAGACGCCGCGTTCGGGGTTGGCCTTCCAGAGGTTCCCGACGGCGGCCACGTACGCGATGTTCGGGTCGGTCGGGTGAAGCACCACGCGCCCAATCGCGCGCGTGTCGTGCAGACCCAGGAAGGTCCAGGTGTCGCCGCCGTTGGTGGAGCGGTACACCCCGCCGCCCCACGACGAACTCTGGCGGTTGTTCTGCTCACCGGTGCCCGCCCAGATGATCTTCGTATCGCCGGCAAAGATCGCGAGCGCGCCGAACGTGTTGTCGGGCTGGCCGGCGAAGATGTCCTTCCACATCAGGCCATTGCTGGTGGACTTCCAGATGCCTCCCGAGGCGGCGCCCACGTACAGCACGGCGGGATTGGTGGGGTCGATCTGCAGGTCGTGAATGCGCCCGCCCGTGGCCGCGGGGCCGATCTCGCGAAAGTGCAGCTTGTCGAACGGAGCGCCAGTGGCCTGGGCGAACGCCGGCGATGGCGGCATGGCGGCGAGCGCCGCGAACAGGGCGATGCTGAGGGAGCGCGGCAAGGGCGGAGTCTCCGGTGCGTGAGCGGCCGTCTGTCGAACACTGGGCTGAAGCGTGCGCATCAATACTGTGACTCAGCAGGTGCGTCCCGCCAGAAACCAGCACGACGCCTGCGGCGAGGACTTCATGAAACCGAGGAGCATCGTGCCGACCTTTTGCCGGGCAGTCGTGTTCGGATGCGTGAAGTCGGCCTGGAAGTCCTCGGGCTGCCAGACGAGGCCGTCCGCGCGCGGTGTGGCGCCGTTCGCCCAGAGGTAGGGACCCCACGAAAGCCACGGTGCCGCCACCCCGGCGCGCAGGTCGCCGGCGCGCGCGTCGGGCGGGCCGCTGGATCCCTGGGTGATCTGTGCCTCGACGAGCCACTTCACGGCAAATCCCGTTTCGTAGGCAAACGGCTCCGGGTTCAACGTGCCGGCCGGCGCGTAGCCCGCATAGATGCGACTGGACAGGAAGACGATCTGCAGGTTGGGGTAGCGGACATTCAGCGCGCGCACGAGCTCACCGAGTCCCGCGACGATGGCGTATGCGTCGGCACCGGGGTCGGGAAGGGAAACCTTCGGTCCAGGCGTCGCCTGCTTGAGCCAGACGGCCTGCACTTGCGCCTCCGTGACGCCCAGCGCGGCGAGGCGCGTGTCGCGCACCGTGGTGTAGGTGGCATCGGTGGGTTGGTCCCAGTCGACGATGACTTTCCCTCCCTGCGCACCGTCGACCATCACGAGATGCGAGCGGTCGACGGCCGGGTCGGCGAGCGCCTGCCCAACGAACGAGACGGACTGGCACGACGCGGGGCCGCCACCGCAGAACTCCTGCGTAGTGTTGGACATGCCCACCGACAGCAGCACGATCTTGCCGTTGGCGTCGGGCTGTCCCGCCGCATTGAGCGGCCGGATGCCGCGTACAAACGTCGCGCCGAGCGCCGCGTGCGCCGCCGGCACCGCGTTGGACCCGTCGGGATACAAGCCGCCGGCAAACCCCCGATAGGTCGAGGTGCCCAACTCCGTGAGCGGCACGCGCGCGGTGTCGGGCAGCGGCCCGCCCGGCGCTGCGGGAGTGTCGATGGACGCGCACGCGCCGAGCGCGAGAAGCGCGATGGGAATCCCAGCGTAGCGCATGGCGCGGTGGCTTCTCCCGCTGCGCATCAAGGACAGTGCTCCGTGGAGGGACGGCCGACGGTGGTACGGTTCGTCGAGTATGCGAGTACCCGGCGCCGCGGGCAAGTGAGGCGCCGGGCCGGCGCGCACTGCGGCGCCCCAGGCATCGACTTCCTATCCACCCGGGGCTCCGCGGCCTATCTTCCACGGATCATGTTCACGCACCACCCAATGCATTCCCATGCCGGCTAAGCCGACCGGCGGCTCCCGCCGTCGCTCCCGGCGAGGCAAGGGCAGTGCCTACGCGGCCGCGCCGAAGGTCACGCTGACCTCGGTGCCCACAGGCCGCGCCGCCTACACCGACACCCGCGAATGGCTGCTCGAGCAGCACGGGCCGGTGTGCGCGTACTGCGAGAGCGTCATCCCCATCCGCTCGGTGACCCTCGACCACGTGACGCCGCGGCGCGGGCAGACGGCGTACGACCGGCGCGACAACCTGGTGCTCTGCTGCAAGGCGTGCAACGCGGTCAAGATGGACAAGCCGCTCCTCGCCTTCCTGCTGGGCAGCCGCAAACGCGTCGTCGCGATGTACAAGTACGGTCAGCATCTCAGTCACCAACTCGTGGAGATGGTGAAAGACCTGCTGCCACCAGAAGAGCGCCCGGTGCTGCCGACTGTGCCGCACCACAAGCGCGTGCGGCGCAAGACGTCGGCGGAGATCTTCGGCGACCACGGCCGTGGCGACTCGCCGTACCTCGACGAGGCGACGTCGGCGTACGTGGTGCACGTGCCGCGCCCGGTGCACAAGGCGCCGGCGGTGCACAAGACGCCGGCCGGGCCTGCCCATCGGCCCGCGTCACCGAAGCCGAAGCCGAAGCCGATTGCGGCAGCCGTGGCACCGAAGAAGAAACGCAGCCGCGGCGGAAGAGGCCGGAAGCCAAAGGCCTGACGACCGCGCGGCGCCCCCCGACGCCGTGCAGGAATCGACGCACCAGACTCGCCACCGCTCGTGGCCGGTCAAACTCGGAGGGTACATGCGTTCTCGACTCGGATGGTCCGGTCTGCGGTGGTTGCTGCTGGGCGCGCTCTCATCAGCGCCGCTCGTCGCCCAGCAGCCGGCGGGCAGCGCGGCCGAGCAGGACCGGCTGCGATTTCTCGGCACCCAGTCGCGCGCGGTGCAGTTGGAGACGAACAACCAGCAGTTCCTCGTTGCTTTTGCGCGGCGCGCGGCCGCGCTCTACCTGCACCGTCTCGACAGCCTGTCGTGCCGCGCGCTCTTCGGCATGGGCGATGAGGCGCGCTACTCGGCGTCCATCGGCAGCACGGACGGGTCGCTGCACAATCGGTTCTTCATCGAGGGTAACAGGTCGCCTCATCACCTCGACGGCGGGCCCTACGTCTTCCCGACGAACACGTGGGAGAAGTACTGGCCCGCCACGACCACGCTGAATACCTACTGGCACGAGGTGCAGCACGACCTGATGTTGCCGGCCGGGATTGACGTCCCCCCTGGCCCGTACCGCGAGCTGATGGAGTACAACGACACCGAAGCAGACGGTCATCACGTGCTCATCGAAGGTGTCGGCCAGCGTGCCTCGGTAGCCTATGCCTTGCTGCAGCCGTTCGAAGACGCGGTGCGCCGGGCAGATCGTCTGGAGTCTCAGTGGATCGCCGAGGGGCGCAATCCGTCGGATGACTACGGCCTGCAGCGGCAGGCGTGGGGCGAGGCGCACCAGCTCTTCTCTGCATTTCTCAAGGAGATGTTGCGCGTGCCCGTCGTGCCGGCGGCGGCACTGGCCGACTACCGTGCGGCGACTGGCATCTTTTTTTCCAGTGCCGAGAAGGTCGCCGAGTTTTATCGGACGGGCGGGTTGAAGCGCCTCGATCGCGGCGAGGCGCTGGGTATTCGTCCGCCCACGTGGGTCTTCTGGCCCGACCTGTTCCTGATGCCCGTGCAGGTGCAGATCCTCGATGCCAACCGCCGCGACCTCGAGGAGGCCGGGGCGCTCGCCACGGCGCCGTCGGAGACAAAGAACGGGACCTTTCGGCAGGCATTCACCGTGGTCGTGAAAGCGCGGGGCTCGGCCTATCGAATGAAGGAGGCAGGCCGGCAGGAGAACCTGCTGGTGGGAAACGCCGTCAGGCGTGGGACCCTGCGGCTGAGGATTGTCGAGGACGACACGCTTGCACGACTCACGGTGTCGCAGGGGACGTCGTCCGCGGTCGAGGGTGAGGGGGCGCGCCGGAGTTTCTTCGTGCTCGATCTTGGGGCGGCCAACTCGCAGCCGGTACAGGTCACGTTCGTGCGGCGCGCGGTGTCGCTGCTGAAGAAGCCGACGACGTATCACCTGACGCTCGAGTACTCCGATGCGGCGGCGCCCAAGCTCTACGACGTCGCGTCCGCGCAACTGAGCTTCACGCTGGGCACGGGCAGCGGCGCACCGGTCGGAGCCTCAGGTGGTTCGGCCGGCAAGGTCACCGCCGCCGCCCCGGCCGCTCCCGCGTCCGCCACACCGGGGGCGCCACCGACCCGTGCGCCGCTCGGCGCGACGGTCAGCTGGGGGCCATTGCCGAGCGGCCTGACGGTGTTCAAGGGCGGGATGTACGACAAGAGCAGGGGTCTGGGAGATCCGCCGGTCCTGCCGGCACCCGGTGAGATGGAAATGGTGCTTGGTGCGACGGCGTTCCTCGAGCGTGGCGACCGGAACCTCGCGAAGGTCGTTATCGAGTTGTACGGCAACGAGTACGACAAGACCTTTGCGACGCTGGAGGAGTTCGTCAACACCCAGTTCTCGCTGGGCCAGACCAAGTATGGTCCCAGGTTTGAGCACTCCGAAACCAAGGTCGGCGGCTTTCGGGCGTTCCGGAGCGTCCATCAGGGCTGGGCGGAACGTGGTGGGCAGCAACACCACTTCGTGGAACTCGATCCGCAGCGGCACGTGTATGCCGTGGTGCTCTCCGACATGATTTTCAAGGGCACCGGCCGAGGGGATCTTGGGGATGTGTTGCGGCGGGACGTGACGCAGTTCATCGCTGGGCTGAAGTTCACCGTGGCCGGGGCGCAGGCGCTGGCGCTGACGAAAAGCGTACCACTGCCGGTGCCAAAGGCACTCGCTGACGAGCCCATCGTCGACAATGAAATCGAGAAGCGACCACCACCGCCGGCCGATGCGCTCGGTGGTGGCGGCCGTCGGCGGCCGGGTGCGGCTCCCGGCGAGCCACCGCCGGCAGTGCCCGGTGCGGGCGGTGCTTCGGGCGCAGGTGCCGCGACGGGCGGCGCGGGCGCGACCGCGACCGCGACGGCTTCGACCTCGACCGGTGCGACGACCTCGGGTGCGCCGCCGACGGCTGCCGGCGCCAGAGGTGGTGCATCGTCCGGCCCAGCGGGCGCCGCTCCTGCGACGCCGGCTGCCGCGGCGGCCGCTGCCTCGGGCGCGCTGAACGGCCGCGGCTCGCTCGACTTCAACGGCGGCTCGCCCGTGGTGACCCTCACCAACGACAGCCGCGAGCACTGGACGCGCTGCACGATTGCCGTGCCTGGGCGTCGTACCTTCACGCTTGGCACGCTGCCCGCTGGCACGGGCCGCGACTATCCACTGAAGCTCTTCACGCCAAACCCGGATGCGCCCGCGCTGACGACCGAAGCGCTGGTGACGTGCGCCGAGGGGAAGCTGCGCGTTCCGGCGAACCTCGCGTCGGTGAGTCCCGATTCGCTCGCCGCAGCGATGGAGCGAAGCGCGCAGGAACGGGCCAAGACGGCGGCAGGCGCGGCCAGGAAGGCGGCGGACGGGGTGAAGAAAGCGTTTGGGGGGTTGTTCAAGAAGAAGCCGTGAGGGGCCGGGATGGCGTAGATTGCATCAACTTCTACGGGCTCCCCCATGAAACGACGCGAGTTCGCCCAGTCCCTCGCGGCCGCCACGGCGGCCGCCGCGATTCCAGGTGTCCGGCTCGGTGCGGAGATGCCGCGCCGCGCGCTGCGCGTGAACGGTGAGCGCCTGAGCGGCTGGCTCACCGCCATCGGCGAGTTCGGCAAGAACCCGCAGGGCGGCGTCACGCGGCTCGCGTACAGTGAAGCGGACCTTGCCGCGCGCTCGTACACGATGCAGCTGATGCGCGACGCCCGCCTCGACGTCACCATCGACGCGGCGGGGAACATCTTCGGCAAGCGCGCGGGCAGCGACGCCTCGGCCAAGCCGCTCATCTTCGGCTCGCACGTGGACTCCGTGCCCGAGGGAGGCAACTACGACGGCAACGTGGGCACGCTGGCGGCCATCGAGGTGGCGCGCGCGCTGGCGGAGCAGGGCATCACCACGCGGCATCCCCTCTGGGTGACCTGCTGGCAGAACGAGGAGGGCGGCACCTGGGGCAGCCACCTGGTGACGGTGTCGTCGACGAGTGCCGAGCGCGCCACGGTGGCGCGCAGCGGCAAGAGCATTGACGACGGCATTCGCCTGCTCGGCGGTGACCCGTCCAGGCTGGCCACGGCGCAATTGCGCACGGGCGACGCGCACGGCTATCTCGAGTTGCACATCGAGCAGGGGGGCACCCTCGACCGCGACACGCTGGACATCGGCATCGTCGAGGGCATCGTCGGCCTGCGCGAATGGGACGTGACGATCGACGGTTTCGCCAATCACGCGGGCACGACGCCAATGCGTGAGCGGCGCGACGCGATGCTCGCCGCTGCACGCTTCACCGAGATGGTGCACCGCATCGTCACGGCCGAGGCTGGTCGCCAGGTGGGCACCGTTGGGCGCATCCAGGCATTCCCGGGGGCGCCGAATGTCGTGCCGGGCAAGGTGACGTGCACGCTCGAACTGCGCGACCTCGACGACCGGAAGATTCAGCGCCTGTACGACGTCATCGTCGTCGAGTCGCAGAAGATCGGTGCGCGCAATGGCACGACGTTCGGCTTTCACGAGTTCGTGACGCACGAATCGGCGCTGTGCGACGAGCGCGTGCGCACCATCATCGGCGCGTCGGCCAGGGCGCTCAACTTCACCACGCTGAGCCTGCCGAGCGGGGCGGGGCACGATGCGCAGAACCTGGCGCGCGTCTGCCCGATGGGGATGATCTTCATTCCCTCGGTGGGCGGCATCAGCCACTCGCCGCG